>DATLAD010000166.1:0-13293 GCA_035527575.1 Dehalococcoidales bacterium | reverse complement strand
CCTCCTCGTGGAAATATTCGTCGCCGGGCTCCTTTTCAATATAAAAAGAGGGAGGGGGTTCCATTTCAGCATCGGCCTCCTGGTCTTCTTCGGCTTCGGGCTGCTCCTCATTGGCGCTTTCCACACCGACCCCGTCGGATGGCCGGATACCATCGAAGGCACTATCCACGGGCTCACGGCCTCCGGCGTCTTCTGGATTTTCCCCATAGCCATCCTGGTCATTGCGCCCAGCCTGAAGAACGACCCGAAATGGAAGGGCATCTTTGTCTATACGATAGTCGCCGGAATTCTGGCGCTCGTCCTCGTCATCGTAATCGGCGTTATCCGGGACGATATAAGCTGGTTCGGCCTGCTCGAGAGGCTTCTCGTCGCCAACATGATAATCTGGGTCGAGGTAGCCGCCGTCAAGCTCCTGTGCCTGTCGGTAAATCGCGGGGTGAAAAACGGGAGTCAAGAAAGCGGATAAAAGTTAGCCGAATCCCTCTCTTGACGCCCCGTCACGGCTCTAGTATCATCATAAATGTGGATTTATCCGCGTACGAAGGAGTAAAACTAAGAGACCATGATAGTTGAAATGAGAAGGGGCGCCAGCCGGGAAGAAGTCGATGGCGTAGTAGAAAAAGCGAAATCGCTGGAGCTCGGAGTCCAGTTGAACCTGGGCACGGACAAGACGGTCGTAGCTCTCCTGGGGAGCAATACCGGCCAGATACCGACCGATATCTTTGCCGTGCTGCCCGGCGTCGAGAGCGTCACCCGCATCATGAAGCCCTACAAGCTCGCCTCCCGCGAGTTCAAACCCAGGGATACCATAGTCGATTGCGGCGGGGTGAAAATCGGGGGGGAACGTATCATCGTTATCGCCGGCCCCTGCGCCGTGGAGAGTGAAACGCAACTCATGCAGGCGGCCACAGCCGTGAAAAAGTCCGGTGCCAGCGTCCTCCGCGGCGGTGCCTTCAAGCCGCGCACGTCTCCTTTCAGCTTCCAGGGCATGCAGAAAAAAGGACTGGAGCTGCTGGCCAAAGCCAGAGAAGAGTTCGGGATGCCGGTAGTCACCGAGGTGGTAGACCCGCATGACGTGGAGCTGGTATCTTCCTATGCGGACATGCTTCAGATCGGCTCGCGCAATATGCAGAACTTCGCCCTGCTGACCAACGCCGGCAAGAGCCACCGTCCCGTGGTGCTGAAACGCGGCTTCTCCTGCACCATCACCGAGTGGCTTACCGCCGCCGATTACCTTCTGGCGGGGGGGAATAACAAGGTTATCCTCTGCGAGCGAGGCATCAGGACGTTCGAGGACAGCATCCGCTTCTCGATGGATATTTCCGCCGTCCCGGTACTTA
The DNA here is from genome assembly GCA_035527575.1 of Dehalococcoidales bacterium. Lineage (GTDB taxonomy): Bacteria > Chloroflexota > Dehalococcoidia > Dehalococcoidales > RBG-16-60-22 > JAFGPF01. The sequence goes on along the minus strand of DATLAD010000166.1, from coordinate 11,953 downwards.
AGAAGAGCAGCCACCTGCCGGTAATCGTCGACCCCAGCCATGCCGCCGGGCACTATTCGCTGGTTCCGGCCATCGCCAAGGCGGCCATAGCCGCCGGTGCCGACGGGCTTCTCATCGAAGTCCACCCCAACCCCAAGGAAGCCCTCGTCGATGGCCTTCAGTCGCTCTCGCTTTCGGATTTCGCCCGTCTCATGGAAGAGCTCAGGACCATAGCCAGGGCCATAGGCAGACATATTTAGTCTTTTTATTATGCTTCCCCCTCTTTTGATTGGTCGTATTGGGATTTTAAGTGTTTAGAGATTTCGTTGTTTTGCAGGTTGACGGTATTTCCATCGTTGGACAACTCTTTCTGCCTGATGAAAAAGCTAAATATCGGCTGGTCTGTCTCTGTCATGGCGCGCCGTCGGGCAGTCCCCCGGAACCGGGCGACGGCGGTTATCCGGCACTGGCGGAGAGAATTTGCCGTGAAGGCTATGCCGTTTATTTCTTTAATTTCAGGGGGGCGGGGGATAGCGGCGGCAATATGGACTTCCTGGGCTGGACGCGCGACCTGCACGCAGAGGTCGATTACCTGTGGGGCCTGAATAATATCGATAAGTCCCATTTTTATCTCGTCGGCTTCAGCGCCGGGGCGGCCGTATCCATCTACGTAGCCTCAGAGGATGAGCGGATTTCCGGAGTGGCGGCCTGCGCCTGCCCGGCCCACTTCGGGCTTTTCACCGATTCCGGCGACCCGCAGTCCATCATCGACCGTTACCATGACATCGGCGCCATCAGGGACGACGATTTCCCGCCGTCTCTCGACGGGTGGTTTGATAATCTCGAGCAGGTCACCCCCCTCGACCATGTAGCCGGGATTGCTCCAAGACCCCTGCTGCTCGTGCACGGCAGCCAGGATGTCACGGTGCCGGTTGACCATGCCCGCAGTCTGTACGAGAAAGCCGGTAATCCAAAGAAGCTGGTCGTTATCGATGGGGCCGGTCACCGGCTGCGGCGGGACGAGGGGGTGATTGGCGCCGTCCTGGACTGGCTCGTGATGAATTGACCGGAAAGCTGTAGATAAGCTATAATTAAAGTAGAGAGTTAGTCAAGACGAACATAAAGGCAGGTTATTCTTGCACGAGTCTTGCGGTGTTTTTGGTATTTATTCCCCGGATGAAGATGTAGCCCGTCTTACCTTTTTTGCACTCTTTGCCCTCCAGCACCGCGGCCAGGAAAGCTCCGGCATCGCTACGGCCGACGGCAAAAAAATCAGGATTTTCACCGGCATGGGGCGGGTGTCCAATGTGTTCACCGAGGAATCTCTGAGCCGCCTTACCGGTCATATAGCCATCGGGCATAACCGTTATTCAACAGCGGGTTCAAGTCGGGTTGCCAATGCGCAGCCGATTGTCGTTGGCAACGATGCCGATACTTTAGCTATCGCCCATAACGGCAATATCATTAACGCCACGCACCTGTACGAAGAGCTTATTGCAAAGGGTTACAACTTTCGTGGCTCCACGGATACCGAGGTTATCGCCAATCTTATTCACTCCTGCCCGGGTAAGGGTTGGGTGGAGAAGATAAGGTATGCCATGCACCGACTTCAGGGGGCTTATTCCCTGGTTATTTTAACGCCGCGGGAGTTGTTCGCCGTCCGCGACCCGTTTGGCGTGCGTCCTCTGTGCCTGGGTACTGTTGATAGCGGCTGGGTAATAGCCTCCGAGACCTGCGCTCTGGACCATATCGGTGCTACTTTCGTCAGGGAAGTTAAGCCTGGCGAGGTAGCGGTTATCAACGCAAACGGCCTGGAAAGCTTTCCCGGTGATTCAAACAGAAGAGGGGCATGTATCTTTGAATATATTTACTTTGCCCGCCCTGATAGCGTGATTAACGGGCGGCTGCTTTACCCGGCCCGGCAGGCCATGGGGGCGGGGCTGGCGCGGGAACATCCGGTTGATGCAGACCTGGTGATGGGCGTGCCGGATTCGGCTACGGCGGCCGGCACCGGTTATGCCCATGAGTCCGGTATCCCTGTCGTCGAGGGGCTGATTAAAAATCGATATATAGGGCGTACTTTTATCGAGCCCGACCAGCGCATCAGGGACCTCGGGGTCAAACTGAAGTTCAATCCGTTACCTCAGGTACTGGATGGCGAGCGTTTGGTCGTCGTCGATGATAGCATCGTCCGCGGCACGACGACGCCCAGCGTGGTGAAGATATTACGGAAGGCAGGAGCCAAAGAGATTCACATGCGTATCTGCGCGCCGCCGATTAAATATCCGTGCTTTTTCGGCGTGGATATGGCCACGCGGAGGGAGCTTATCGCCGCCCAGAAGAGTATACCGGAAATCTGTGAGTTCATCGGCGCCGATTCGCTGGGCTACCTGAGCATCGAGGGACTGATTAAAGCGGTGGACCTGCCCAGGGACAATTTCTGCCTGGCCTGTTTCACCGGTGATTACCCGATACCGGTGCAACTCGAGATGGATAAGCTGGCGCTGGAGACCATGGCTAACAGCCAGCAAAAAGCCGTCTGTGACGGGACCGACGGCAAATAGCGGCGATATTCTTCTTACGCCTGCCTCAATAAACGGATAATCTTCCCCAGGCTCGGTGTCTTGCCGTACATCAAAAGGAAAGCCCTGAATAATTTTGCCGCCAGCCACAGACCGCCCACGATACTCAATATCAGAATTAAGATGCTCGCGGCTATCTCCCAGGCAGGAATCTCGGACATGCCCATTCGGACGAAAACCGACATCGGTGCCGTTACGGGAATTAACGTCATAATCGTACCGATAATATGGTCGGGGTGGTCCCGCAGGAAGATTAACGCGACGTAAAACGGCAGTATTGCCGGCATGATGAGCGCGACAGTCAATTGCGAGCCTTCCCTGGTACTGGCGGTTATGGCGCCGATGCCTGCCATTATCACGGCAAAGAACAGGTACCCCAGGATAAAATAGGCTATGCCGAGAATGACGACATTCTCCGGTATCTGGACGCTGGTGAATAAACCGCCGATGGTAGACGAAGCCAGCTGCACCATAAATAAGGCGGAAAGCAGCCAGAAGATTATTTGTATCAGCCCGGCGCCGCCCAGACCGAGCACTTTGCCGATAAGCAACTGTCGGGTGGAAACCGAAGAAAGCAGGATTTCCATTATCCGGTTTTCCTTTTCCTCTCCCAGTCCCTGGAGCAGATACCCCGAGGACGACATTATAGTTATTATCAGGAGAAAACCGAAAGCCATCGGCAAGAGAAAGGCGCCGAAGCCGCCCTGGTCGGCGGCTACCTGACCGGTTTCATCAAGTCTGATGCTCTGAACGCCGAGGGGGTTTTTAATCCTCTCGATTATCTCCTGGCCGGTCTGCCCTTTGAGGAGATTTTCCTGCATGAAAGCCCGTATGGCCACGTATGTCTCCCCGGACATCTCCAGTTCTTTTTCCGTGTGATATCTCACCACCATGCCGGTCTGGAGGTATTCGGTGGGAATGACGAAATATTCCTTAATGTCTCCGGCCAGCATGGCTTCCATGGCTTCGTCCCGTTCCGCGTAGGGTACCAGCGTGATACGGCCGAAATCGCCGGTGTAATCCGTGAATCCGCCGGCTTCGTCCAGGTAGCCGATTTGAGGTATGTCAATATCTTCCGCCGGCTTTGAGATTGCCTGGGTGATCTGGAAGATACCGATGGCGGCCAGCCCAATCAGCGGGAAGAGTAAGGCCATGATGATAAACCCCTTCCGCGTGATGGTGTTTATAAACTCGTGTTTTAATATTAAGAACGTTTTGTTCATTGCCCTTCACCGACCACCTGCAGGAAAATGTCATGTAAAGGAGGGGTGGATACTTCGTAACGGTTAATCTTAATTCCCCGGCGCACCAGCTGGTCCAGAATATCCTGTGGTGAGGTTTCTTTATCTAAAGTAAGCTCGGTTGAACCGTGATGGTCGTGCCTCCGGGCGACTCCTTCTAGTTCGCCGAGCTCTCCTTCGTACTCCAGAAAGACGGAGTTCCTGCGGTACCTGGACTTAATCTCGGAGAGCTCCCCGTACAGGACGCCGCGTCCCTTATTTATCATAAATACACGGTCGCAGAGTTCCTCAATCTCATTCATGCGGTGGGTGCTCAGGATAATCGATTTTCCCTGAGCTCTTTGATCGAAGATTATCTCCTTGATAAGCTCCGTGTTCACCGGGTCCAGGTTGGCAAAAGGCTCGTCCAGAATTATCAGCCTGGGTTCATGAATAATGGCCGTCAGGAACTGGACGATTTGACTCATGCCCCGGCTTAGTTCCTCGTTTTTTTTGTTCTTATGGGCCAGCAGGCCAATCCGTTCCAGCAATTCGTTGGCCCTGCTTTGTGCCCGCCGGATTTCGAGACCTTTGAGGGAAGCGATGTAAAGCAGCGATTGCAGCACGGATAGTTTCTTATATAGTCCGCGCTCCTCGGGCAGGTAGCCGATGCTGTCCTTGTTACGCTCGCTCAGACTTTCACCCAGGACCTTTATCCGGCCGGTATCGGGCTTGATGATATCCATAATCATCCTGATAGTGGTTGTTTTACCGGCGCCGTTGGGGCCGATGAGTCCGAATATCTCGCCCGGCTCTACATCGAAGGAGATACCGTCGACTACCCTGGTGTGGTCAAAAGACTTGGTGACTTCCAGTATTTCCAGCGAGCGTAGCTCTCCAGCTTTAAGCGTGACTTTATTTCTCATATTTTTAGAAGATTTATCAGCATGATTTATGCCGGCGGATTTTGATTCTGTAGGAGTGAGAACTTTATTTTTGATTATATCATATTCAGTTATATTCGTGTACCGGGTGTCATGCCGGTAAAACGAGATAATCATTAAGGTGAAAAAGAGACGTATCTCTTGTTTTCGGTAAAAATTGGGTTCTGTTCGTTTTTGGTTGTTTCGCCATCTTAACCTCTCCCCGTCTTAACCTCTCCCCCTTAATCCCCCTCTCCGACCTGCTTCTCTGTGCCAATGGTTACATCTAGCTGGTCAGAGAGGGGGAGAGGTGTTGAGAGGGGGGCTTCGCCCCCCTCTCTCTCTTCTACTCCCCTCTCCAGCCAATATGAGCTCTGGTTTAGAAAAATGCTTCAGGCTGGAGAGGGGTAAGGTGTGAGGTGAGACTATCAACCAAATGCAAACAGAACCAAAAATGGGGGTAGTTGACAGGGGAGAAATAATGGTATATAGTAATTGTAGAACAGGTGTTCGTTATACCAAACGCCGGTTTCAGGAGTCGGCATGAAAAAGATGTCTGATAAACAGAGGCGCATCATCAGCTTCATCGAGCGCTTTCTCTCCGATAAGGGTTATCCGCCCTCTATCCGGGATATCCAGACCGGGTGCGATATCAGCTCGACATCGGTGGTGGACTACAATCTGAATATTCTTGGGGAAAGGGGCTATATCCGCCGCCATGCCGATGTTTCCCGCGGCATCACGCTGCTCACCCGAACCTCGGCCTACGAGTCGATGGTGCCGGTGCCCGTTATCGGCATGATTGCTGCCGGTGAACCGATTCCGGTGCCGGTTCCCGATACCTGGGACATTGCTGCGGTCTCGGAGACCATGGAGGTGCCGCGCGAGCTTACCCGCGGCAAGGAAGGCATCTATGCCCTGCGGGTAAAAGGCATGTCCATGGTGGATGCCCTGATTAATGACGGCGATATCGTCCTGATGCAACATGTCAGCGCCGTGGAGAACGGAGAAATGGCCGCCGTATGGCTCAGGGCGGAAAAAGAGGCCACCCTGAAAAAGGTCTACGTGGAACCTGACCGCATCCGGCTCCAGCCGGCTAATGACCAGATGCAGCCGCTCTATGTCGAGCCTGATAATGTCGAGGTTCAGGGTAGAGTCATCGCCGTAGTCAGGCAGGTAGCCTGAAACGCAGGCTATTTCTTATAGACCGGGGTGCACCAGTGCATATAGTCGGGATGGTCGCCCCTGATTACCCTGGCGTATAACTCCTGTAGTCTGGCGGTGATTTCACCAATCTCGCCGTTGCCTATCTTGCGGTGGTCTATTTCGGCTACCGGCGTCACGTGGGCGGCCGTGCCGGTAAGAAAACACTCGTCGGCGGTGTACAGTTCACCGCGGTCAATCGGCCGTTGTGCCGTCTCAATCCCCAGCTCTTTTTCGGCCAGCTCTATCACGGTATTGCGGGTAATGCCCATGAGAATGCTATTGTAAGCGGCCGGCGTGACCAGCTTGCCGTCTTTCACCAGGAAAATATTCTCGCCGCTACCCTCGGAGACGTGGCCGTCCGGGGCGAGCATGATAGCCTCGTCGAAACCGTTACTGACGGCTTCTGTTTTAGCCAGGGCGTTATTGATGTAGATGCCGGCGGCCTTAATCTGGGGCGGAATCACGTTATCCTCCGGGCGATGCCAGGAAGAAACGCCGCATTTTGCCTTATCCACGTCCAGGTAAGGCCCCCACGGTATTACGAACATGAAGAAGTCATCGTCCAGGTCGTGCAGGCGCACGCCCAGCGCCTGGGAGCTTTTATAGGCCACGGGCCTGATATAGGCGTCTTCCTGGAAGCCGCACTTCGCCACCAGTTCCACGGTTAACCGGCACAGCTCGTCAATGGAATGAGGCAGGGTAATCTTCAGCACCCGGCACCCGTTTTCCAGTCGCTCGTAATGCTCTTTCAGGCGGAAGATATACGTCTGTTTCTGCTTGCTGTTCCAGTTGCCCCGGATGCCTTCGAAGATAGCGGTACCGTAGTGGAAGGCATTGGTCATTATCCCTATTTTAGCTTCTTCCAGAGGGATGAACTTCTTCTGAAAATAGGCGTAAGACGGCATTTTATGGTCTCCTTTCCAGTTAACGTCATTATAGCTTCTGTGCCGGTATAAAAACAAGTGGCGGTTATCAGGGTAACGACGGGGCATGGTATAATACGTCAGCGTATGGATGAAGTTAACACCGTAAAGCCGCGCATGGTGCGGGCTCGGGTCTGGCTCAAGACACGTATTGCCTCTCTGGGCGCTTTTATCTGGAATAGAATCTGGCCGAAAACACCGGGCGGGCTCAGGAAAGTCGTCTGGCTCAGAAGACGACTTCTGCCTCTATTGGGGCTGCTGGTGGCTATCGGTATCATGGTGGGTATAGTCTACCTTTACTGGCGAAACCCTCACATTTTCCGCGAACTGCGTGCCTACGGGTATCTGGGCGCTTTCGTTATCAGCGTCATCCTGAATGCCACCATCATACTGCCGGTCAGCAATATGACGATAATGATGACGCTGGGGGCTACGCTGCCTTCGCCGTTGATGGTCGGGCTGGCGGGTGGCATCGGGGCCGCTATCGGGGAAATGACGGGCTACATCGCCGGCCGCGCCGGCCGCGGCCTGCTGTTAAAGAGCAAGGTATATAACCGTATGGAGGGCTGGGTAAAACGGTGGGGCTGGATAGCCGTATTTGTCATGTCGATTTTCCCGTTTGTTTTTGACATCGTCGGCATTATTGCCGGGGCTCTCCGCATGCCGTTCTGGAGATTTTTCCTTGCCTGCTGGCTGGGCCGGACGGTTTCTTATGTGTTCATGACTTATATGGCTTCCCTGGGATTCAAGGCCATACCCTGGTTTAACTAGTTCCGTCGCTTGATTTTCAGGACCAGTGCCGCGCCGACGATAAAGTATGCCAGGCAGACCATCAGCATGAAGTTATAGCCGAGGCCGGGGCTCCGGCCATTGAAGAAGTCGATGGCCGGGCCGATGGCACGCGCCAGGGCGGCCCCGCCGGCGGTAGCCATATTGGCAATACCGAGGTATCGGGCCTCTTCTCCTTTAGCTACCAGGTCGGTGGCGAGTGCCCAGTTGGTGCTGTTGAAGGCCCCCATGGCCACGCCGATGATGCCGGCAGCCCACAGTATCGTGCCGTATTCCTGCGATACGGCAATGATGGCAATCCCCAGAGCGCCCAGCAGTCCCGAGGCGATGTTAATGGGCTTGCGGCCTATCCTGTCGGAGAGGTAGCCGGCCGGCCAGACCACAATGAGCATACCGGCCACGGCGAATATGGAGAAGCGGGCGGTTGCCTCGGCCGGACTGGTAACGCCGATGACGTCCCGGAGGAAGTACAGGGCGAACTGCTGGATGGTGGTGAAAGCCATAAAGACGAGCAGGCGGGAGGCCAGGAACCAAACGATATCGCGGTTGGCGATAACGTCCCTGGCCGTCCGGTACAACTCTGCCAGCAGCGAAGCCCGGCGATTACCGGCGTGTGCCGGCGGTTCTTTAACCATGACGACCGTGGCAATCATCGTTCCCAGCAGGACTGCGGCCAGTATTCCCAGTACCAGCCATAACCACTGGCTGCCCTCCCCGGCGAAATACCGGTCCATGAAGAGGCTGGAGAGATATACCAGTATTACCCCGCCGACAATCTCGAGCAGGGCCTTGACTCCTGAAGCCAGACCATGTTTGTCATGCGGCACCAGGTCGGGGATAAAGGCCTGGAAAGGCCCCTGCGCTATATTGCTGGCAAGTTGCAGCAGGCAGTAAACGGCAAATATGGCTGCGTAGCTGCCGACGGACCCGATTCCGGGGATTATCAGCAGGGTTATAATGCCGCCAATTAAAATATAGGGTCGGCGCCGACCCCACCTGGAGCTGGAGCGGTCGCTGATGGCGCCGGCTATCGGCTGTACGAGCATAGCCAGAAACAGACCCGAGAGGGTCAGCAGGCCGAGGTAGGTGTTTTTCTGGGCTTCCGGGACGATGTCCAGAAGCCGCAGCGGCAGGATGATGGTGTGCATACTCTGCCACAGGGCGGTCAGGGCGAAGCCGAAGACGGTTATCTTGACATAATCCCGGCGGCGAAAATATGTAGTGTTTTCATTAGGCATGATGGCTATTTTACACAGCATAGCAGAGATAGAGCGGATGGGGCAACAATAAATGAAATAAATATAGTCATACTGTTATATATTGACTATTCTATTTTAAAGGTTATATTCTTCAATTCCTGATAATAGTTACCTTGTCTCGCCGTGAAACATAACACTGAATAGTCCGGGTCTTCCACACCCAGTGGATAATAGACTTCGGCCCCTTCACTCCAGAGCATTTTCCTTGACTCGATGTCCTGCAATATCTCTATGGTTCCTACAAGCATTAATCCTTTGAAATTCGTTTCATCCACATAATATACACATGCCCGGTTATCCTTCCTTAACTGTTGTACCCTCCTGGACGAGGTATTGGTGCTGAACCAAATTTTCTTTAGTCCTTCATGCTTTAAATTCATCATTGCCTTGATATTTGGAAATCCCTTTTCTCCATTCGTCCCGAGCATACAAATGGCTGACTTCTCAACCAGCTCCAAGCCCTGAGCTATAGCGTCCTGCTCGTTTTTAATAAGGTCGCTATTATTTTTACTCTCCTTGGCGCTTTTAATGGCCTTTTTTAATGTATCTTCACTCATCGATTCTCCACCTCGTACTTTATCAGGTGTGGTATATCTATACTACCATATAGGGACTATTGTCAATACCATGCCTGTCAGGTCGCTTTATAAAGTCGCCGTATACGTATATAATCAGTGGTGGTATGACAGCGCGTTATCCACTCATAGAAGAAATATATATGGCGCCGGATGCGGCCTGGTGCTTTGATGCCTTCGCCGCTGAACCCTTCAGTTTTTTCCTGGACAGCGGCATGGACCCGGCCAGGCTGGGGCGCTATTCCTTCATGGGCAGCGACCCCTTCCTGGTGCTGAGGAGTCGCGGTGATGCTATTACTCTCATCAGGGACGGGGTGGAGGAGACAAAGAAAGGCAATCCTTTCGATGTGCTGGGGGAACTGCTGGAGGCATACACCCTGGATGGCAGTCGGGCGGGAATACCGTTTATCGGTGGAGCGGTGGGGTATTTCAGCTATGATTTGTGCCACTTCATCGAGAGCCTGCCGACCACGGCCGTCGACGATTTGCAGCTGCCGGAGTGTTACCTGGCTTTTTACGATGCCGCCGTGGTTTTTGACCACCTGGAAAATAGAACATACCTGGTATCCACCGGCTTCCCCGAGCTTGAGGAAAGCAAAAGGCAGCGCCGGGCCGGGGAGAGATTGAAGGAGCTGAGGAGTCGGGTTCGGCTCTGTCCGCCGCCCTCGACGGTTGAACAGGCTCTCTCGGAAAAAGGTCTGGTGCTCAAGGCCAACTTCTCTCACGAGGGCTACCTGGAGGCGGTGGAGACCGCCCGCGAATATATCTGCGCCGGAGATATCTTTCAGGTAAACCTTTCTCAAAGACTGGATGTCGATTTAACTATTCCACCGTATCAGCTATACAAGCGCCTGCGGGCTATCAATCCGGCGCCATTCGCCAATTACTTTAACTTTGACGGCGTTAGTATCGTGGGCGCTTCGCCGGAGAGGTTTTTAAAGGTGCAAGGCGACCGGGTGGAGACGCGTCCCATCAAGGGCACCAAGCCCCGCGGCAAGACTCCCGAAGAGGACCGGGCGCTGGCCGAAAGCCTGCTGGCGAGTGCCAAAGACCGGGCGGAGAATATCATGATTGTCGACCTGGAGCGGAACGATATCGGGCGGGTCTGCCGTTACGGCACGGTGAAGGTTACCGAACTGGCTATCCTGGAGACGTATCCCACCGTCTTTCACCTGACTTCCACCGTGGTGGGGCAGTTAAGCGAGGGGAAAAGCCGCATCGACCTGCTGAAAGCAACCTTCCCCGGCGGCTCCATCACCGGGGCGCCCAAGGTGCGGGCCATGGAAATTATCGATGATCTGGAGCCGACCCGCCGGAGCGTCTACACCGGCTCGCTGGGCTATCTCAGCTTCGGCGGCGATATGGATTTAGATATCGTGATACGGACGATTATCGTCAAGGATAACCGGGCTTATTTCCAGGTGGGGGGCGCCATCGTGTATGACTCCCGGCCGGAAGCGGAGTACATCGAGACCCTGGACAAGGGGCGGGCGCTGATACAGGCGCTGAACCTGTCGCAGGGAGACGCGGAGATAGTATCGTGATTCTGCTGATTGATAACTACGATTCGTTTACCTATAACCTGGTGCAGTACCTGGGCGAGCTGGGACAGGAGCCGGTGGCCTGCCGTAACGACGCGATAACGCTGGAGCAGATTGAGTCCCTGGCGCCGAGCCATATCATCATCTCTCCCGGTCCCTGTACGCCGCTGGAAGCCGGTATTTCCAATGATGTCATACGGCACTTCCGCGGCAGAATTCCCATCCTCGGAGTGTGCCTGGGACACCAGTGCATCGGCTACGTGTACGGCGGCCTGATTAAGCGGGCGGAGTTGCCCATGCACGGCAAGGACTCCTTAATTTTCCATGATGGTAAAACCGTGTTTGAGGGGCTGGAATCGCCGCTGGTCGGAGGGCGCTACCATTCCCTGGTTATCGGCGCCGATACTGTGCCGCCGTCTCTGGAAGTCTCGGCGAAGACCGAAAACGGGGTGATTATGGCCGTGAGGAACCGGCGTGATGCCGTCGAGGGTATCCAGTTCCACCCGGAGTCCATCATGACGCCCGCCGGCCACGATATTCTGTTGAATTTCCTGAAACTTGCCGTAACTGGAGAAGCCGTTTAATAATATAACATCAACGTCATTGCGAGGGCGGTTTGCTCGCCGAACAAGTTCTTCGGCAGGCGAGATCCCGAAGCAATCCGTTACCTCGACCGGGCGGAGTGCTTCGCGGAGTTTACCCTGAGCAAAGCGTGAGGGCTCGCAATGACAGAGGCGTTTTAAATGATATAATAGGTTGACCGATTTACCTTAAGGGAAGATAAAGATGGAAGAGATGATATACCTGAACGGCTCGCTCGTGCCGCGTTCCGAGGCGCGTATATCCGTGTTTGACCATGCTTTTCTTTACGGTTACGGCCTTTACGAAACGGTGCGCGCCTATTACGGCAAAATCTTTCTCCTGGAGCGACACATTAAGCGGCTGCTTAAATCGGC
>DATLAD010000165.1:0-9311 GCA_035527575.1 Dehalococcoidales bacterium | reverse complement strand
CTCAGGATGATGATGAAGATTGCCTGGGCCAGGTGGAGAAAACCCATGAAGATGTTGTAGACACGCAGCCTGGTAAACTGTGGTTCATAGCTCATCTGCATCCTCCTTATTCAGGCACTTGACCTGTAGTAGTCTCATATTTTATATGAAAATACAACGCCAGTCAATGAGTTTTGTCATTATTTTTTAGCGAAAGTGTAATACTTTTGTTATACTTGGCTTAAGCTATCCGGCGAAAATCGCAATAAATAAAGGAAATACTTGAATAACCCTCCGCAAAAATACGCTCCTGATAAGCCGCGGTTCTTCTACGGCTGGTACATGGCCGCCGCCTCCTGGGTTATGCTTTTCCTGCTCAGTGCGGTAGGCGTGGGCATCTTCTTCAAGCCGATACTGGAGGAGTTCGGTTGGGACAGGGCTACCCTCTCCGCCGTCCACACGTTTGCGCTGCTCCTCTTTGCCGTAGCCGCTCCGTTTATCGGACGGTTGATCGACCGCTTCGGGCCGAAGATTATGCTCTTTGTCTGCCTGGCCACGCAGATTGCCAGCAGCACGGTTAACGGCCTGGCTACCAGCATCTGGCACATTTTTACCGGCAGGTTCCTGTACGAGATAAAGGCGTTGCAGGGCAGCCAGGTACTGATAAACCGGTGGTTTGTTAAGAAGAGGGGCCGGGCGCAGGGTATCGCCGCCACCGGTATGCCCATCGGCGCCCTGCTTCTCTCGCCGCTCTCGCAATACCTGGTGCTTGCCTGGGGCTGGCGGAATACAATGTTTTTCTGGGCGGGAGTTACTTTCGTGATACTGCTGCCCCTGACACTGCTGATACGCAACAGCCCCGAAGAGAAAGGGTACGGCCCTGACGGCGGCCCCGTTCGCTCCTTAAAAACGGAGGCAGATAATCTCCAGGCAGGAGTCCCCGCTTTTTCAGGCCATACCCTGGCCCAGGCCGCCAGGCTTGGCTCTTTCTGGTTGATTTCCGCAGCGCAGCTTATCTGCGGCATCGGCTGCGGTTTTATGATGACCCATATCGTCATCTTCGCCACCGACTTCGGCTACTCGGATATGATTGGCGCCAGCCTTTTAAGCGTCCAGGGAGGGCTGAACCTGGTGGGCGTGCTGCTGACGGGTCATATCTCCGACCGCTATGCACGCAATAAGGTGCTGGCTTTTACTCACGGCATCCGCAGTCTGTCCTTTTTTGCCGCTGTAGTTTTTATTCTCCTCGGCGGCGGTTCGCTGTGGATGCTCTACCTGGCTATGGCCCTGTTCGGCTTCGGCTGGTTCACCACGTCGCCGCTCACATCCGGGCTGGTGGCCGACCTTTTCGGGGGCCTGCGCATGGGCACGATAATCGGCGTGACGATGTCCTGCCATACGGTCGGCATGGCGCTGGGTGCTTACGCCGGCGGCATCACCTTCGAGGTGACGGGCAGCTATTACTCGTTCTTCCTTGTCCAGGCTGTGCTGGAGTTACTCGCGGCCGGCCTGGCCTTCGCTATAAAACGAAAGAAAAAGTACTAACGGGCTATTGCAAATTGCATTTGCCCGTTATATAATATGCGCGGTGGTTGTCAGTCTAGGTTATCACATATGCAATTAAATTACTTTATCCCGACCCAATTACGGATGACCTTAGCTCTAACCAACTAACATAAGAAAGGAGGTCATCCGTTGAGTTTTGAGGACAAGGAACTCCAGTGTTCCGATTGTGGAGCCACGTTTACCTTTAGTGCCGAGGAGCAAGAGTTCTTCCAATCCAAAGGCTACACCAATGAACCTAAGCGGTGCCCTACTTGCCGACAGGCTAGGAAGGCCGAGCGATACGGTTCCAGCGGCGGCTATAGGACACGCCAGATGTTCCCCGCGGTTTGCGCCGAGTGTGGCAAGGATACAGAAGTACCTTTTGAGCCCCGGGAAGGCAGACCGGTATATTGCAGCGAGTGTTTCAACAAAACCAGGACTAACCGATAATAATCCGGTCGCTTAAGTGACACAAATATAGGCTGGTGGATGATGCAATTCACCAGCCTATTGTTTTCCCCGGCTCCGCCAGAGCTCAGGAGCCGTAAAGATACAGCGGGTCTTTATCCGTGATGATTCTCGTCTGCTTTGCCAGGGCGTCCCTGACATACCTGGGCAGGGAGAACATGCCCCGGTGGGTAATTCCATCGTACATTTTTAGTCCCGTGAGAGACCTGGCGGCAATCCTTTTATCTACCTCGCCCGGCGAAAGCCGCGAGGGGTCGAGCCGCCGGGAGGCTATACAGAAACCCCACGCCCCCCCGAAACAGGGCACGTACGTCGTGTAGGGAACAACTACAGGGAAAACGCTTTTCAGCGTGTTGCATACGGCAGTTAAGTTCAATAGCTCGGTGGGAGATGCGGAGCCGGCCTGAACAGCAATGAGTCCGTTCCCGGTGAGCCTGTCATGGACTATCCGGTAGAACTCCCGGGTAAAGAGCAGGTACGCCGGCCCCTCTTCGATGGGGTCGGGCAAATCGATAATTATAATGTCGAACTTATCCTTCGACTTCGCTAAATAATCGCGCGCATCGGTGTAGTGTAATTCGGTGCGGCTATCCTCAAAAGCGCCGCGGCTGTGGTTGGGCAGGTATTTCTTGCTGATGGCGGTCACTTCCGCGTCGATATCGACCATCACCGCCCTTTTCACCGTTTTATGGCACAAAGCCTCCCTGAGGGTTGCGCCTTCGCCACCCCCGGCGATAAATACTGCCTCCGGGCCGGGATGGGTTATCATGGCTGGCTGTACCAGCGCCTCGTGATAGATAAACTCGTCCTTCTCCGTGGACTGAATCTTACCGTCCAGCACCAGGCACAGCCCGAAGCTGCGACTGCGGACAACCTGGGCGGACTGGTATTTCGTCTGCCCGGTATACAGTACTTCTTCGAGACGGTGCAGCTGCACAAAGTTCTCGTTTATTTTATCGCGTAGCCATTTATCAGGGTCGGTATCCATAAATACATCCGTGTTCTACACGGTCACCAAAAGCCCTCTCTGAATCTCCGTCACAGAGTGGTTTTTGGACCCGAGCTTCTCTATTAATACCCTGGCCGCCGTTTCGGGCTCGACGGTGGTGCCGCAGGTAAAGATGTCGACGGCGGCATAACCGTATTCCGGCCAGGTATGAATGGATAGGTGCGACTCGGCGATGATGACCACGCCGCTCACTCCCTGCGGACTGAAATGGTGGAACGAGTCGCCGAGGACCACAGCGCCGCAGTCGATGGCGGCGGTCAGCATGGCCTCCCGGAGAAAGCCCAGGTCGTTTAATGCCTCCTTATCGCAATCATACAGTTCAACCAGCAAATGTCTTCCTAGTGCATTCAATCACCTGCCCCCCTTTTTAGATTTTTTTACAGTTCCCGGCATGCGGTAGGCAAAATTTTATAATAATCGGACTGTATTTATCAATAGTGTATTAAATAAAAAGTCCCAGAGTTCGATAACCACCCCAGGAACCTCCCTTACTCTCCATTATTCAGGAGCAAGGAAACGCGGCAAGTTGCGGATGACGTTTAATCTGTTTTGTTAATAGTCTCCCTTCTCAGCCAGGCTTACCCTGCCGGCTATACTACCGCTTTTATATCCAGGTTCTGTTTTACCACTTCGGCCAGCCTGGATAGCTTCTTTTCCTGGTTAAGTCTGGCGCTCAAGAGAGTGTTTTCAAGGCTTTCGACGATATCTTTGGCGGCGGTCTCGGTGGTGATAACCGGGATGCCCCGCGCCTCCGCTTTCTGGAGGACATTATAGACCGGCGGCTGGTTGCTGCCGGTGAGAACGAGACACACTGTCGATGTTTCCAGCGCGGCCAGCTGCATGTCCGGGCGGTCCTGCCGGACGATTGCGGCTTTGTTGTTCTTGCGTCCGAAATAGTCCAGGCCGGAATCGACGACCATCGCTCCCAACATGAAGTTCTCGACCAGCTCCGACGTTTTCTCGGCGTTGTTCAGTATCTTCCCCCCCACGCTTTCGGCCAGCTCGCCGACCGTGATGGCGAGCAGCACCCTGTTTTCGGGGACTACTCCCAGGACTTTTATCCCTGCCGCGCCGAACTGCGCCGTAGCCTCGTCTTTGACACGCTTGAGCTGACTCTCCGGCGCCTTGTTGATAATAACGCCAAGCAAGCTCTCGCCGAACCCCTTGTAAACATCGATAAATCTGGAGGCTTTGCCGGTATACGCTTCCACGGCGATGGCTTTAGCCTTCATCTCTTTAGCCGCCCCGTAGGTAGCTTTACTGACGGCGTCATCGGCTGTTGGCCCGAGCACGGCCTCCACAAGGACGACATCCCTGCCCTTAACTAAATCGGGGGCGTTCACGGCATCGTCGAGTCCCAGAATCCGCTTCATGAACGCAATATCACTATCAGAGCCGTCTTTTGCCGCCACCTGCGGCTTGAGATAGGCTGCTTTCCTGCCGGCACCGGTCAGGTTCACCGCCAGGCCGGCACAGATTGCCGTCTTGCCCGCCGCTTCTTCCGCAGAGACTATATATAAAACGCCCAAGCTTCACCCCCGGAAATTACTTCTCAGAATAAACCAATATATTATAATCCTTTGAGGCAGATTCGTAAAGGGGAGAAGGGCGATAGGATAGCGGGTTAATTTGATTGACATATATTGTATGATAATATCATGAATTGGCAAGTTGCTTTTTATATTGACGTGGAAGGGAGCGAACCCGTAAAGGATTTCATTTTAGCGCAGCCCGATGGAGCGATAGCGGAAATATTACACGTTTTCAAGTTATTGAAGGAATTTAATATTACGCTGGGTATGCCTTATGTCAGAAAGATAAATAAATCTGGCATTAGAGAACTTAGAATTAAACACGGCTCAGATATATTCCGCATTTTTTTCTTTGCTCATAAAGGACGCAGGTTGGTATTGTTACATGCTTTTATGAAGAAAGAAGACAGAATAAGTAAAAACGACAAAGACCTTGCTATTAAAAGAATGAATGATTACGAATTAAGGTATTGACAATATAACATATATGTTATATTATAGGAACGTAGATAAGTGGTAATAATAGTCAGGTAGTGAATATGACAAATAAAAGACCTACAAATTTTAGAAAGTTTGAGGCAGAACTGCTTAAGAGGCCTGGAATTCTCAAGGAATACGAGGCTTTGCAGCCTAAATATGATATGATTCGTAGTTTAATAGAGCGTAGAAATCAATTACGGATTAGTCAAACACAACTTGCCAAAATTGTCGGGACGAAGCAACCTGCTATATCCAGATTGGAGAAGGGTGATTATAATACTACGCTTAGTACATTTTTCAAGGTTACGAATGCTCTTGGTTTAGACGTTTCCTTGAGAGCCCGAAGCGAAAGCAAAGGGAATCACGACAAGGTTAATGCTTAAGAGGGGCTGATGCCCCTCTTCTCTTTTCTTCCCCCTCCCCCCCCACCTTGCCACCTTTCCCACAAGAAGCTATACTGTTCCTGAACCGATAATCACGGAAGGGGAAGCTATGCCGCCGACTGTCTATCCGACGGGCACCACCATTTATTATCCGGAGAAATGCTGGAACGGCTACACCCTGTTCCAGGCTACCCTGCATAAGGCAAAGGGCGCGGGGGCCGTCCTGGTTGATATGAACGGCAATACAGTCAACCAGTGGAAAGGATTCGACGGCTTTCCTAATAAAATGCTGCCCGGCGGCTATCTCATGGGCAGCACCGGCGTCAGGAATTTTAAATACGGCTACCAGGACATGCTCGACCTGGTACAGGTCGACTGGGATGGCAAAGTCGTCTGGAAATTCGATAGATACGAGCGCATCAGGGACCCGCGCCAGAAGCCGAGGTGGATGGCCCGGCAGCACCACGATTACCAGAGAGAAGGCAACCCGGTTGGATATTTCACCCCCGGTATGAATCCTCTGGTTGACCGGGGAAATACGCTGATTCTCTGCCATAAAAACCTCGCGAATAAGAAAATAAGCGACAAGCAGCTCGTGGACGATACCATCATCGAGGTGACCTGGGACGGAAAAATAACCTGGGAATGGGTGTGCAGCGAGCATTTCGATGAGATGGGGTTCGGGGAGGAAGCCAGGAATACCCTGGCGCGTAATCCCGGCATGAAGCCGGCCGGCGGCGGTGTCGGCGACTGGATGCACATGAACTCCATGTCCGCCCTCGGGCCGAACCGCTGGTTCGACGGCGGCGACGAACGCTTTCACCCGGACAACATTATCTGGGACGGCCGGCAGACGAACATAATCGCCATCACGGACAAAAAGACAGGTAATATCGTCTGGCAGCTGGGGCCGGACTTTACGGCCACTCCCGCCCTCAGAAACATCGGCCAGATAATCGGCCAGCACCACGCTCACCTGGTTCCCCGGGGACTTCCCGGCGAAGGCAATATCCTCGTCTTCGATAACGGCGGTTATGCCGGCTACGGCGCCCCGAATCCCGGCTCCCCCACCGGAATCGACAACGCCCGGAGGGACTACTCGCGGGTGCTGGAGCTTAACCCCACTACCCTCGAAATCGTCTGGCAGTACCCCCCGCGACGGGAAGGGTTCATGAATCCCGGGCTCAGCACATTCTACAGCAGTTTCGTCAGTTCGGCGCAGCGCCTTCCCAACGGGAACACTTTAATAACGGAGGGACAGAACGGGCGTATCTTCGAGGTAACCGCGGAGCACGAAATTGTGTGGGAATACCTCAGCCCGTACACACACAGGATGCTGAAGATAAACCTGCTCTACCGGGCCTACCGGATACCCTACGAATGGGTCCCCCGGGTGGATAAACCGGCCGAAAAAGCTGTACCCCGCCTCGATAACAACAAATATAGAGTCCCCGGCTCTGCAATCAAGCGCCCTCTGAAAGTTACCAGAATCCGGCACTATAAATGATAAAACCTGAGTGATATAATTAGGGTAAGGTGTGGGGGGTCAAGTTATGCATGAGGCCGTGCTATATGAAAAACTGCCGGACTCAAGGGTAAGGTGCCGTACCTGCCAGTGGCGCTGCCGGATTAACCCGGATAAGTACGGCGTCTGCGGTATGTACCAGAACCGGGAAGGCACCCTGTACAACCTGAACTACGGCAGGGTATCATCCGTCGCCGCCGACCCCATCGAAAAGAAGCCCCTGTTTCACTTCTACCCCGGCACTTTATGTTTCTCCCTGGGCACCCTGGGCTGCAACTTCCACTGCAAACACTGCCAGAACTGGGAAATCTCCACCGCCGATAGCGCCTCGCTGCTGCACGGCTGCCGGGAACTCCAGCCGAAGGCATCGATAGAACTGGCCAAACAGCACGGCTGCCAGGGCATCGCCTGGACATATAACGAGCCGGCCATCTGGTTCGAACATACCCTCGACTCCGCCAGGCTCGCCAAAGAGAACAACCTCTATACCGTCTACGTGACCAACGGTTACGCCACGCCCGAGGCTCTGGATGCCATCGGGCCTTATCTGGATGCCTGGCGCGTCGACATCAAAGGATTTTCAGACGAATTTTACAGGACTTTATCCGGGATACCCCACTGGCGGGAGATTCTCGATGTCACCAGGCGGGCGAAAAATAAATGGAATATGCACGTCGAGGTGGTCACCAATATCATCCCCACCATGAATGACGACGATGAGCAACTCGGGGGAATCGCTAACTGGATAAGAGATGAGCTGGGCGAACTGACCCCCTGGCATGTGACCCGCTTCCATCCCCACCACCGGCTAACAGACCTGCCCCCGACGCCGCTGGCCGCTATCGACCGCGCCTGCGAAATAGGCCGCCGGGCCGGGCTCAAGTTTATCTATGCCGGCAACGTCCCCGGCCATGAGAGCGAAAGCACCCGGTGCTATGCCTGCGGCAAGACCGTCGTAAAAAGGTACGGTTACCAGACGGACATCGTGGGGCTGGACGGCTCGAAATGCCGATTCTGCGGGGCAGAGCTTGATTTCAGGTCGCCCGGCTCGAAGGAGGGGGTAAAATGATAAGGAATCCATATGTCGCCGGGTATTTCTATCCCGCCTCAGCTTCGGAACTGCGGGCAACGATTGCGAGGTACGTGAAGAAGGACGCGCCGAAAGAAGAGGTCGTCGGCCTACTAATGCCTCATGCCGGATACCAGTATTCCGGGGCGGTAGCCGGAGCGACTATCTCCAGAATCAAATTCAAAGATACGTTCATCATCATAGGGCCTACCCACTCCGGGCTGGGTAAGCCGTTCAGCGTCATGCCCGAGGGCACCTGGAAGACGCCGCTGGGCGAGGTGGAGGTCGATTCGGAACTGGCCCGGCAAATCGTCGCCATATCCGAATACGCGGAGGAGGACTACCGGGCGCACCAGGAGGAACACGCCGTCGAGGTGCAGGTCCCCTTCCTGCAATACCTCAAGCCGGATGTGCGGATAGTGCCCATCATCCTCGCCGGCGCCCCCGCCGACATTTATAAAGCCATCGGACGGGATATCGCCAGGGCGATTAAACATTTGAATAAAGAGGCGGTAATTCTCGCCAGCGGCGATATGACCCACCGCGAGCCGCAGGCAGCCGCCGAGGAGAAGGACATGAAGGCGGTGGAGGCCATGCTGGCCCTCGACGAGGACGAACTGACGCGGCGTTATAATAATCTCCGCATATCGATGTGCGCCCACGGCCCGGTGGTCACCCTCATCGCCGCCGCCAAAGAGCTGGGGGTTACCGGAGCGGAGCTGGTAAAATACCAGACCAGCGGCGATGCCACCGGCGATTACGAAGAGGTGGTCGGCTATGCGGGCGTCATTTTCAAAAAGGCCGGGATGCACCCGCTGGCGGCTTTAGCTAAAGAGACGGTGGAGACGTACGTGAGGGAGGGTAAAAAGCCGTCGCCGCCGCAGGAGCTTACCCCGGAGATGAAGGAGAAAGCCGGCGTCTTCGTGTCTATTCACAAGCTGGGCGAGCTGAGGGGCTGCATCGGCACGTTCGAGCCGCAGAAGAAGAACGTGATGGAGGAAATTATCACCATCGCGATAAGCTCGGCGACGCGCGACCCCCGTTTTCCGCCCATCGCCCCGGAGGAGCTTAAAGACCTGGACTACAGCGTGGATGTGCTTACCAAACCCGAGCCGGTGGCCGATGAAAGCCAGCTCGACCCGAAGAAGTACGGGGTAATCGTGGAGGCGGGGTGGCGGCGGGGCTTATTGCTGCCCGACCTCGAAGGGGTGGATACGGTGGAGTACCAGATAGATATCTGCCGGCAGAAGGGCGGCATAAGCCCGGACGAGCCGGTGAAGCTATACAGATTCGAGGTGAAGAGGTATAAGTGAGGGGGGAG
>DATLAD010000164.1:0-8997 GCA_035527575.1 Dehalococcoidales bacterium | reverse complement strand
ATCGTTATCGTCAACCTCGGCGACGGCGACATCGAACTTGTTGCGGACACGGCTGGTAATAGACTTCAATACCTGCCGTTTGCCCTTGAGGGACAGATTTTCCGGCAGGCGGAGGCTGACTTTGGCTACACCGACATTCATCAGATGATTGAATACTTCAGGGTTACGCTAAGAAAACACTTCCACCTCTAATCTACCACCCGCTCCCGGGAGTGTCAAACGGGGCCATAGATTCTATTCAGTTTTGGCTGTTACTCCATCTTAACCTCTCCCCATCTTAGCCTCTCCCCATCTTAGCCTCTCCCCTTCTTAACCTCTCCCCATCTCCGACCTGCTTCTCTATGCCAATGGTTACATCTAACTGGTCAGAGAGGGGGAGAGGTTTTGAGAGGGGGGCTTCGCCCCCCCCTCTCTCTTATACTCCCCTCTCCAGCCAATATAAGCTCCGGTTTGAAAAGTGCTTCAGGCTGGGGGGGGGGTAAGGGGTGAGGCAAGACTATCAACCAAATGCAAATAGAACCGGGTTAAAAAAGGCTTGACATTTTCCTTATTTTTGCCGATACTTATTTGTCTGTCATCACAGCCCTATGCTAATATACATCGGGGATGTGCAGGATAACGGGAAAGCCATGTGCCCTGCATGGCAGGAGGTGCAAATGCCCAAGATTTATCTTATCGATGTGACCAATCGTGACGGTGTGCAGACAGCCAGGCTCGGTCTTTCCAAGCTGGAAAAGACCATGATAAATATCTACCTGAACGATATGGGGATATTCCAGTCCGAGTTCGGCTTTCCCACCACCCGGCACGAGATTAACTACCTGAAGGCCAACCTGGAGCTGACCGAGATTGGCGTTATCAAACCCCTCCGCCTCGGAGGATGGATAAGAGCCATCCCCGCCGATGTAGAGCAGACCTTCCGCAATGTGCCTAATATAAACCATCTCAATCTTTCCATCTCTACGTCAGACCAGATGATTAACGGCAAGTTCCAGGGGCGGAAGACCCGCGACGACATCATCAAAGACATGACGGAGGCGGTCGATGCCGCCCGCGCGGCCGGTGCCGAGTCCATCGGGGCTAATGCCGAGGATGCCTCAAGAACGGACATAAATTACCTCATCGAGTTCGGCCTGGCGGCCAAGGAACACGGCGCGGACAGAGTCCGGTACTGTGATACGCTGGGTTACGATAACCCCTTCACCATCTACGATAACGGCAGGACGATGGCGGAAAAAATCGGATTACCGATAGAGCTTCACTGCCATAACGACCTGGACATGGCCGTAGCTAACTCCATCGCCGGGGCAATGGGAGTCATCGACGGCGGGCAGGATGCCTATATCAACACCACCGTCAACGGCATTGGGGAGAGGGCCGGCAATGCCGACCTGATAGCCATAATCCTGGCGGCCAGGAAATCTAAGGACCTCGCCAAGAGGTACGAACTGGCCGGGCCGATTAAACTCTCCATGGCCTATAAGATAGCCAAATTCGCCAGCTATGCCTTCGGTGTGCCCATCCCCATTAACCAGCCCGGCGTCGGCGCTAACGCCTTCGCCCACGAATCGGGCATACACGCCGACGGCGTCCTGAAAGACCCGGAAAATTACGAACTGTATAACTACGAAGAGCTGGGGCGGGGCGAGTCCGAGTTCGTGGAAACCGGCCGGGAAATCTGTACCGGCGAATATGGCGGGATATCGGGTTTCAGCCATGTCATGAGCAAGCTGGAAGTGCCGGTCAAGTTCCCGGACAGGGAGAAGGCCAACGAGATACTGGAACTGGTGAGATACGCCAACGTGGAATCGCAGAAGCCCCTCGTCGAGGACCAGCTGCTGTTTATTGCCAAGTACCCGGGAATTGCCAAGAAACTGCTGACACTAACGCCCCTTGCTTGAATATTAAAAGGTAAAAGCATTTACCTACCTCTATTACCGGAGGCTGTCCGAAAATCGTCATTCCCGACCGGGTCGGGAATCCAGGTTATCAATAATTGGTTTGTACTGGATTCCCGCTTTCGCGGGAATGACAGAGTGAAGCGGGAATGACAGAATCATTACCGGAAATAACCCTGAAACCAATTGGCGCCGTCCGGAGCGAGATAAAGGAGCCGACAAGGCGCGACTGCAAGGACGTCGTCTCTGAAATCGTTGTCGATAGCAGCCTTGCCGAGGCCCTGGACAACCTGGACGAGTTCTCTCATATCATCATTCTCTACTGGATACACAAATCTCCCCACCAGGCGCCTGTAAAAGTACACCCCAGGGGTAATCCCGAAAATAAGCTGATGGGGGTCTTTGCCACCCGCTCCCCGGACCGCCCCAACCCCATCGGGAAAAGCACCGTCAGGCTGCTGGAACGCCGGGGCAATATACTAAAAGTCCGGGGGCTGGATGCCATCGACGGCACGCCGGTACTGGATATCAAGCCTTATATCCCGGGCTATGACTCGGTTGACAATGCCAGAGCGCCGTCATGGATGGTCAAAAAGTAAGCGAGATTCTGCGGGACATCTACCGGAGGCTCCTGGACCGCTACGGCCCGCAGCACTGGTGGCCGGCCCGGGAACCCTTCGAGGTAATCGTCGGCGCGATACTCACGCAATCGGCCGCCTGGACCAACGTGGAGAAGGCGATTGACAATCTCAGAACTGCCGGGGCTCTTTCTCCTGATATGCTGCGCCGCCTGCCCGAAGCCAAACTAGCCGACCTTATCCATCCCTGCGGCTACTACAACGTCAAGGCGCGGAAGCTCAAGGCCTTCGCAGACTGGTTCGGGAATCGATACAACGACGACCTCGATAAGCTGTTTACCGATGATATCGACTACCTGCGACAGCAGTTGCTCGGCATCTACGGTATCGGCGAGGAAACCGCCGATTCTATCATGCTCTATGCCGGCAATAAGCCCATTTTCGTTATCGATGCCTACACGCGCCGCATCATCGACCGCATGGGGCTGTCTCCACACGGTAACAGCTACTCAGCCTATCAGGCGTTTTTTATGGCGAATTTACCGGCAGACGCCGGGCTTTTCAACGAATACCATGCCCTGCTCATCCGCCTGGCTAAAGAAGTCTGCAAGGCCCGCCCTCTCTGCCGGGACTGCTGCCTGAATTTGCAGGACGAGACCGGCATAGACCCGTCAAACAGTAGATTTCCCTGTTCCGCCATCGGCCGACCACATAGCTAATATTCCCTATTCTAAACTTCACTCCCCGTAGAGATTGAGAAATATTTAAAATCTCCCTCATTCCCCATTTTATTAATAGGGAGGAAGTTATTTTTCAACCTCACCCCCTGTGTCCCCCTCTCCTTACGAGGCAGGATGAAAGAGAGGGGGAAATATATTGAGAGGGGGCTGCGCCCCCTCTCGCTTCGCACTCCCCCTTTAGGGGGGTGGGAGGAAAGGCTGAAAATCCCCCTTAATCCCCCTTTTCCAAAGGGGGAAACTTGACGTATTTTGTACTTTTTAATATTCCACTGTGGGGGCGGGGGTAAAACTGCGGGATAAGCCGCTGATGACGCGAGGGCGACCCGGGTGGGAATAGATATCTCCGAGGGGGCGGCGGTGAGGCAAAGCCGCCGGCAACTTTAAAATGCAAAAACTGTAACGAAATGTTTATATGAGGGCGGGGTATATTTATGTTTTAGTTACCACATTCTTGCTATTCTGAGTACGCTGCTTGATGAATAGTCATCGGCAAGCAATAACTTATAGAAAAATAAAAAGGCGGATAACGCTGATAAACAGCGTCTTTACTCTTTAGTGAAGTTGGGAGGTCATTATGATAAGCAGGTTATTGAAAAAAATACGTAAAAACCAGGAAGGTATCACCGGCCTGGAAACAGCCATTATCCTTATCGCCTTTGTTATCGTGGCTTCGGTGTTCGCCTACGTGGTCCTCTCCGCCGGGTTATTCTCTTCGCAGAAGGTGAAAGAAGCCGTCAATGCCGGCCTGCAGTCGACTATGGCCACGGTGGAAATCCGGGGCAACATAGTCGCCAAGATGGTCGACAGGGAAGTAACGGAAATTTACTTCTGCGTGGGCATTCCCCAAGCCGGCACCCCGGTGGACTTCAGCCCGTCATCGGAAAATATAAGCCCGCTGGTTATCTCTTACAGCGACGCTGATAATCTGCTTCCATCGGTGAACTGGACAATCGAGAAGCTGAGTGTGATTAACAGCGACAACCTTCTCGACCCGAATGAACTGTTCCAGGTCATTGTATTCATACCGACTTCAGACAATATCAGTATCGGGCCATACGATACCTTCTCCCTGGAGGTCAAGCCAGCCGACGGTCCCGTACTGACCATCGAACGGACTATTCCGGGCAGGGTGAGCCAGTACGTGAACCTGTACTGAGGCAGGCAGACGGAGAGAAAGATATTGCTTTAGCCGGTGAAACTGGCAGCAAGTGGAAGAACAACCGAAAAGTAAAAGCTGCCTGAATAGCATCTATAGCTTTAAATCAAGAAGTGACGCCATATGCGTCACTTCTTGATTTTTCTAGCCCATAGCTCCCTGAGAATTCTGCGCTTGCTATCCAGCGGTAAAGGCAAATCATGCTCGAACAAATCCACGTGCTCCCGGGGAACACCGGCCAGGTCGGCCAGTTCCTGCCGGGAGAGATGACTGCCGACACGGAGTCGCCGGGCCGTAGAGCCGGGTGTCGACTTTCGTGTTATAGTCAAAGTTGCCGTCATAACTTATGCCTCTACCGGCAAGGATACATACCACAAATTGGACACACAACCATGTCCATACTCCATTAGACTGGGTGGTCACACCCAATTCCGTATCTGCTGCTATTACGATCTTCAGTGAAAGGTAACATCGGTTACAAACGCTAATATAGGAGAGAACCCCCAGTAAAAATCGGGGGAGACACGGTGGCAGCATGATACCGACGGATGGTAGGTTAGTAGAGCTACATAACCCACCGGTTAAAAGGAGGGACGGAGAATGATGTGGCTGGCGGCATTGACGATGCTGCTTTTCCAGGGACTGGCCGTCTGCACAATCGGCATCATGGTAACGAGCGGGTTGGGCTTCGGCGTGGCCATGCTGACGGCCGTCGCCGAGGTGATTCTCGGCGTTATTATCGTCCGGGCGATGTGCCGGGACATGCAGAAGGCATAGCATAATAGTCAATAACTTGCAATAACGGCACGCGGTCTGGTAAGCTTTCAGCCAGAAGCTAAACCAGTCAGGAAAATGATGTGTCTACAGACCTATCAGTCCAATTAGCCCCCCGAAACAAGCGCGGCCTCCTTCTCGCCAACCCGGTAATGACGGCCTCCGGTACCTTCGGCTACGGGACGGAATACAGCCAGGTATTCGATATTCAAAGGCTGGGGGCTATCATCTGCAAAGGCACCACACTCGAACCGAGGGAGGGTAATCCGCAGCCACGCCTCTTCGAAACGGCCTCCGGGCTGCTAAACTCAATCGGATGGCAGAACATCGGCGTCAAAGCCCTCATCAAAGAGAAGTCGCCCATCTGGTCAGGCTGGCGGGTGCCGGTCATCGTTAATATCGGCGGCGATACCGTCGACGATTACGCCCGACTGGCTAAAGAGCTGGACGGGGTAGCCGGAATCAGCGGCATCGAGGTAAACATCAGCTGCCCCAATGTGAAGGTCGGCGGTGCTGCCTTCGGGGTCAAGCCGGACTCCGCCGCCGGGGTAACCGCCGCCGTCAGGGCGGCCACCTCCCTGCCGGTAATCGTAAAATTAACCCCCAACACGAACGATATCACCGGCGTTGCCAAAGCCGCGGCGGCAGCCGGCGCCGACTCCATATCCCTCATCAACACCTTGAGAGCCACGGCGATAGACATTAATAAACGGCGCCCCGCCATAGGAAACGTCATCTGCGGGCTGTCCGGCCCGGCGATAAAGCCGGTGGCGCTGGCCATGGTCTACGAGGTTGCCGGAGCCGTCAACGTACCGGTCATCGGCTGCGGGGGCATCACGAGCGCCGAGGACGCCATAGAGTTCATCATGGCGGGGGCGAGCGCCGTGCAGGTTGGCTCGGCGACGTTCGGCAACCCCCGGGCTTCCCTCGATGTGCTGGAGGGAATCAAGCGGTTCATGGAGAAAGAGGGGATAAAGAGCCTCGGCGAGATTATCGGGGCGGCACGGCGGTAGTCTGGTAATTATACACGATAATATCTTAAACCTCACTCCCTGTGTCCCCTTCTCGAAGACAATCCTTGCAAAGGCATGAGGTCAGAAACTTCCCATCTTAGTCGGTTAATTAACAATAAAAAGAAAAGCCCCCGGTTAGGGAGGCTTCATTTGTCACATTAGAAGGATACTACAATTGACAAGCAGAGGCGTATTCTACTTCCTGGCTATTTGTTTGCCAATCTCTAGTTTTCTTACGACACGCCGTTGTGGCCGCTGCGAATAGCGAAGTTCTCTGTCCGGCGCAGGCTTGGTGTAATCAAAGCCTTTAAGTGTAAGACGCTCAAGCGGCGCCTCGAGAATCCGCTCGAGGGCAAGTATCTTATCCGCATCGGCACTGGTTACGAAGGTTAATGCATCACCGTTTTTATCGACCCGCCCGGTACGGCCGATTCGGTGGATGTAGTCATCCGTACTTTCGGGCATATCGTAATTGATGACATGGGAAATACTCAAAACATCGATACCGCGTGCGGCGATATCGGTCGCTACCAGAACCTTAATCGAGCCGTTACGGAAGCCTGTAAGCGCGGCCTGTCTCTGGTTCTGGGACAGGTTCCCCTGCAGTGAAGTCACCCGATAGCCGGCTCTGACCAGTTGCTCCGCAACACGTTCGGCGCGGTGTTTGGTGCGTGTAAAGACAAGTACCGAATCTGTTTGGGTACCATTTAGAATTTCCTTCAACAGCGCCGTTTTGAGGTGTTGTTGTACCGGGTACAGCACGTGTGACACCGTTTTTGCCGGTAAGGTGCGGCCGATCTGCACAGTGACGGGGTCATGCAGGATTTCACGCGCCAGGCGCCGGATATTCTCGGGCATGGTGGCGGAAAAAAGCAGGGTCTGTCGCTTGTTCATGATACACGCCAAGATATTACGAATATCGGGTAAGAAACCCATGTCAAACATCCGGTCAGCCTCGTCAATGACGAGGATTTCCAGGTCTGATAAACTTATAGTTCCTTTCCAGAGGTGGTCGAGCAGGCGGCCCGGGCAGGCGACCACGATTTCGGGGTTTTCGTGCAAGCTTCGGATTTGCTGGTCCATGCTTACCCCGCCATAGATGGTCATGCTCTGCAGTCCGGTTCGTCTCCCCAGGCCGTTGAAAACCTCGCAGGTCTGCTCTGCCAGCTCGCGTGTGGGCGAGATTACCAGAGCCAGGGCACTTCCCCGCGGGCATGTCCGCAGACGCTCCAGAATAGGCAGTACGAAAGCCGCCGTCTTACCCGTTCCGGTCTGGGCTAAACCAATGACATCCCGCCCCTGCATAATCGGCGGGATGGCCTGCAATTGTATTGGTGTGGGTATGGTATAACCGAGCGCACGTACACCGGCCATGATGCTCGGATGAAAATTAAAGGTATCGAAATTCATTAAACTCCTTGAAAAAATACCGATTAAACACCTGCGTTACAGGTGTTTAATTAATTACGTATCTTCTTTCTCTTTTTCTATTAAATCGGTTGCTGCTTCTGATACTAAGTGAAAACGCTCCGCTTTTATCTGAGAGAGGCAGGGCTTCAATGACATTAACAACATGGTCCCGCAGCTTTTTCCCTTCGAGGTTGGAAATCGCGGTTGTGCCTGCTGATTTCGAGGCCATTTCAACATATCCGTAGCCCCTCGGTTGACCACTGCCGATATACTTGTCGTTCATGATGGTTACAGATATCACTTCCCCAAATTCTGTGAACTCTTTACGCAGTTCGTCTTCGGTCATTTCGAGCGATAGGTTACCTACGTAGATGTTCATGGTGCCCCCCTTTTATCAAATCGGTTACGCTGCCCCGATTTGTGACGGGTGAGTCAGCACAGGCTTACGCAACTGTCAGTACGAAGTCGAGTCGCCAGGTTACCTAATATCTTTGCTGCCTGCCGCCGCCGCCCGACCTGCCGCCGCCTCTGCCACCGCTGTAACCGCCGCTGCCGTAGCCGCCACCCCTTCTGTCGCCGTAGGAACCGCCACCCCTGTTGTCCGGACGAGGGCGGGACTCATTAACCACGATAGTCCGGTCTTTCAGCGTTTTACCGTTAAGCCCCGCAATAGCGGCTTCGGCCTCGGATTTTGCCGCCATTTCCACGAAGGCAAAGCCCCTGGGCCGCCCGCTGAGCTTGTCGGAAGGAATAGCCACGGATTCCACCTTGCCATAGGTGCCGAATTCCGCCGCAATCTCGTCCTCGGTAACATCAAAGGATAGATTACCCACATAGATTTTCATAATTTGCCCCCTCTTATCACGGATTTTATTCCTGTTCTCCTTAATATCCCTGTCGCCGCCTCCGTTGGGCGTTCTTTTTGGCTTTGATGCGGGCGGCTTCGCTCTTGGGTACGAAATGGCGGTTGGCTTTTACTTCACGCAAAACGCCGCTCATCTGCACCATTCGCTGAAAGCGGCGCAGTAATGATTCCTGTGACTCACCTTCATGTATTGATACTTCTAATGACAAAACTCTAATTTACCCGAGTTACATCCATGCTGGCTGCCCAACCCGGATGCAACTCATGGCTTAACCTCTCTTATCTACTCGGTCTTACTTTACGATAGCAATCGCTGCAGTAAACCGGCTTATCACCGCGGGGTTGAAACGGGACTTCGGTGCTTTTGCCGCATTCGGAACAGGTTGCCGGGAACATCTGGCGCGGGGCGCCGTAGCTGCTGGTACCGTAGCGTTCTGATTTCCTTGCCTGACGGCATTCCGGGCAGCGCTTCGGCTCGTTGGTGTAGCCTTTTGACTGGAAGAACTCCTGGTCTTCGGCACTGAACGTGAACGTGGTGCCGCAGTCGGAGCATTGAAGTGACT
>DATLAD010000163.1:0-13270 GCA_035527575.1 Dehalococcoidales bacterium | reverse complement strand
GTTCATGTCCACCGTGGGCGCGATTCCCGCCGCCTCCGCCTGCACCACCTGCGCCCGCCCGATTTCCCCTCCCTCCGCCGTGACGAAGGAGTTGAGCGCCATGTTCTGCGCCTTGAACGGCGCTACTTTATAGCCGTCCTGACGGAAGATGCGGCAGAGGGCGGCCACCATGATGCTCTTCCCCGCCGAGGAGGCTGTCCCCTGAATCATTAAAGTCCTGGCTTTTTTCATCGTCGTTGTCCCTGTCAAATCGGCCCCACATAGTTGAAAATCGGAATGGCAACTAAGAGTGTCATCACTTCCGCCACTTCGTCGATGGCGCCGTAGGTATCGCCGGTGAGCCCGGCAAACTTATACTTTAAGTAGAAAGCTAACGCCGTGGTAATTATTAAGATGCCGGCAATAATCAGCAGGCCGGCTAGCGAGAACCACGGAAACAGGGCAAATGCCACGGCGAAGGTAATTACGGTGGCGGCGGTAAACTGCGGCCAGCGGGTCGCCTGCTTGAAGGCAGTCCCCAGCCCTGAAGGACGAGCGTAGCGGTAAACATAAATGGCGTAGACCATCGCCCAGCGGCTGACCACCGGCATGAAAATAAGCACGGCCGTCATAAAGACCAGCGGGATATTGTTCAGAGTTACGTACTTTACCAGCAGCAGCAGGACGATTCCCACCACCCCGAAAGCCCCCGTCCGACTGTCCCGCATGACTTTCCATCTTTCCTCGACCGTCTTGTGCCCGGCGATGCCGTCGCAGGTGTCGGCGAGTCCGTCCAGGTGCAGAGCCCCGGTAAGTATCACCAGCGCGACGATGAGCAGGGCGTTGACCGCTGCGGGGGGCAGAATTAAACCCAGCAGCCAGTTCAGGCACGCCAGAACCAGGCCGATGATAAGGCCGACCACCGGGAAATAGGCTGTGGCGCGCCCCAGTTGCTCCGGGCTGAGCTCGCGCTTCCCGGGTATCGGTATGCTCGTTAAAAATTGCAAAGCGGCTAAGAAACTCAAATCTTAAGCTAGTCTCCTTCCGAGGTTGTTCAACTGCCAAAATACCACTTATTTATCCGCTCACCCTGAGCCTGTCGAAGGGTGAATTGTCCATACCGCTATGGTTCGACAGGCTCACCATGAGCGGTTGCTAAACGCCTTCTCCTTCCGAAACGCCGGCCTCGGCGAAGGTAGCCATCTCGTTAAGCGTCCTGGCGGCGGCTTCGGCGATAAATATGCCCAGCGCCGCGCCGGTGCCTTCACCGAGTCGCATATCGAGATTAAGCAGCGGCTTCAGTCCCATGTGCTTGAGCAGGGCCGGGTGACCGGCTTCCGCCGAAACGTGGGCGGCGATGATATAGTCCCTGAGCTTTGGCGCCAGGGCCACGGCAATAAGGGCCGCCGCCCCGGAGATAAAGCCGTCGATGACGACCGGAATGCGCCTGGCAGCTGCCCCCAGCATGACCCCCGCCAGCCCCCCGATTTCGAAGCCGCCGACCTTTGCCAGCACCTCCAGGGGCCGGGATGGGTCCGGTTTATTTACCGCCAGCGCCCGTTTGATGACATCTACCTTGTGGGCGAGTTGCTCGTCGGTCAGTCCGGTGCCGCGCCCGGTAACTTCGTGAGCCGGCTTGCCGGTCATGGCCGCGAAGATGGCGCTGCTGGCGGTGGTATTACCGATACCCATATCGCCGGTGCCGACGATGTCCAGTCCCCTGTCCGCTTCCCCGCTCACTATTTCTATCCCGGTCTCAATGGCTTTCGTTGCCTGTTCTATGGTCATGGCCGGGCCCAGGCATATGTTTTTCGTACCGTAGTCCACTTTTCTGACGATAAGCTGCGGGTCCGTTTTGAGGTCGATGGCGACTCCCATGTCCACGAAGATGATTCCGGCTCCCACCTGTCGCGCCAGCACGTTGATGCCGGCCCCGCCCCTCAGGAAATTATCCACCATCTGGGCGGTCACTTCGCGGGGCCAGTTGCCCACTTTTTCGTCGACGACGCCGTGGTCGCCGGCCATGGTAATCATGGCTTTCTTCTCGATGTTCGGTCTGGCTTTACCCTGGATACCGGCCAGCCGGACTGAAAGTTCCTCCAGCCTGCCCAGGCTCCCCGGCGGCTTGGTAAGCGTGTCCTGGCGGGCGCGGACTCCGTCCATCGCCGCTTTATCCAGGGGTTTTATCATCTTAATGGTGCGGGTAAGTAAGTCCATGCACTCTCCTTGGTATTAAGGTTACATATATTTCGGCGACGCCACGGGGCATTGCTTCATACACTCGGAACAGCCGCCGGCAGCTTCAAGATATGCCCGGCAGGCAAACCGGTTGATGGCGTAGCGCTCGCCGTTTTTAGGCCAGTCCAGGGCGTGGGACGGGCACTTGGAGATACAGATATTGCAGTCCCGGCAGGCAGGGGAATCATCTTTTGCCGTGGATTTCAGGGATGCTTCGGTGAGACACAGGGTGAGCCGCACCCTGGGGCCGTATTGATGGGTCACCAGCAGGCTGCTCAGGCCGATTTGTCCGAGTCCGGCTGCCACGGCGGCATGTTTGTAGGAAATAATCGATTCCAGAGTCCTGCGGTCAGTGGGCGCGTTTCGGGATGGTAGTGGTAACGCCTTCAACCCGGCCTGGTGAGAAACTCTGGCAACGGCATAGGCGGCCTTATTCAATCTGCCGGACAGGTAATCGGTATGTTGGTTATAAAGGTCGTTCAGGTTAGCCGTGCCTACTATTCTTTCCGGCGTGACAAGGTCGAGGAATTCCGGGTATATCTCCATGCCCGCAACCACGATAGAACGCGCCGACGGCAGTAGTTTCAAGGCCGCTTCTCTAAGTTTGGTGCCTTTTAAGTCATTCAGAGGGGTAATACCCACCATATCGACGTCCAGCTTCGTTAAAAGTTCCTGCACCCCGGCGCTTGCCCTGGCAATATTCCGTTTATTGGCAGCCATGACTACTCCTCCCTAAACTATATATTGATAGTGTCCATTATAAAGGTTTCTCCGCTCAGGTGGAAACAGCGTTCTCTCCCGCCCGTAAAATATTACCGATGGCCGTTATCAGTTTCTCGCACTCGGGCAGGGTGCGGGGGGCGATGCGGATGTATTCCGGCAGGCCGAAAGACGTGCAATCGCGCACCAGGATGCCGTGTTTCAGGAGAGAACGGCGGCACTCCGGGGCGTTGCCCACCTTGACGAGGAAGTAGTTGGCGTCCGAAGGCAGCACCTTGAAGCCGAGTCCGGCGAGTTCGGTAACAAGGAAGCGTTTGGCTTCCCGCACCTGCCGGAGACTTTGCCTGAGGTATTCCTCTTTTTCCAGGACGGCTATTCCCACCTTCTGGGCAATGGCATTGACGTTCCAGGGAGGTAATGCCAGCCGCAGGCTATCGATAATCTCCCCACGGGCAATGGCATAGCCGAGGCGGAGTCCGGGCAGGCCGTAGTCTTTAGTCATGGAGCGTAGGACGACCACGTTGCCCCGCTCCGTAAGGTCATACGGATTCCACCTCGCCTCGACAAAGTCGATATAGGCCTCGTCCAGGACGAGCAGCCCGTCACCCATTTCTTGCAGGACTTTCCCGATATCGTTGCGGGAAAGGTATTTCCCCGTGGGGTTGTTGGGATTACAGATAAAGGCCGCCCGGGGATGATGCTTCCGAATGAGTTTGGCGACTTCTTCTATCTCCGGTGCGAAATTATTTTTTTCTATGGAGCGGTGTTTGACCGGCCGTGCCCCGACGAGCCGGCAAGCGACCTCGTATTCGCCGTAGGTAGGCTCCATGAGCAGGACGGCGTCTCCCCGCCGGAAGTAGGTCAGGGCGATGAGCCGTATCAACTCGGTGGTGCCGCTGCCGGCCAGTATGTTCTCCGGGGATATCCCCAGCCTTTCCGACAGCCGCTCTCTCAGTTCGGTCGCCTGAGAATCGGGGTACTGCTCGATGGGTATCGTGCCCAGCTTCTCCTTTATTCCCGGCGGCGGCATGAAGGGGTTGGTACAGACACTGAAGTCGAGAATTTCGTTCGGGTCTATCCCCAGCGCTTTCAACTCGGCGTGGTTGATGCCGCCGTGCACGCAGTTCTTGAGTCCGGTTATAGTCCGTTTAGGTCGCAAAGACAATTTCAACACCCCCCGCGATAAAGCATATCAGTATCCAGGCCGCCGCCGCTATCATGAATAGTTGAACGGCGCTATTGATGGTCGCCGGCACCAGGGGAGCTCTCGCTTCTCCCAGTATGTAGTGCCCCGGTTTTTCCAGTCGAACGTTGAGGGCTCCGGCCATGGCGGCCATCGGCCATCCGGCATTGGGGCTCTCGGTCCTGGCGTGCTCCCGGAGTGCCGTCCGCCAGGCGTTCCGGCCGTTTCTTTTTATCGCCGCAGCCATGATTAGCAACAGTGCCGCTATTCTGGCCGGAATGAAGTTGAGGACATCGTCGAGCCTGGCCGCGAACTTGCCCAGATGCTCGTATTTCCCGTGATAGCCTATCATAGAGTCCATGGTGTTGACCACCCGGTAAGCAATGGCCCCGGGTATGCCCAGGAGCAGGAAGTAAAACAGGGGAGCCACCAGGCTGTCGCTGGTGCCCTCACCCACCGATTCCACCGCCGCGGATACCAGCAACGGCTCCGGCAGGTCTTTCGTATTCCGACTGACCAGCGCCCGCAGTTCGAATCTCGTTTCTTCCAGTTTTTTATCCTGTAATAACTTTTTAACCTTCAGTGCCGTGCGCTGCAGACCTTTTATAGAGAAGGTGCTTTTGAGAATTAACGCCGCCAGAATGATACCGGCAACAAGGCTGAAATGCCCGAGATACAGGAAAATAAAGTAGATGGGAATAACAAATAGCGCTACGGTAAATAAGGTCATGCCCATGCCGTAAAGGAACTGGCCGGCAGGGTTGAGCTTCAGGCCGCCCTTTTCCAGTAGCGAAATAACTTTGCCCATCCACGCCACCGGATGAATGGCATCGGGCGGGTCGCCCAGCGCCACGTCGATGGCTGCGGCCAGGGCTATTATCAGTATTGTCTCCATGATTATTTTCCGGTATTTTTATTCCTGTGGGCGCCCAGCAGCACGGTGGGGAGGCCGTTAACGGGGTGGGTGTAAACGCAGTTCTCGGCGCCGTAGACCTCCTTGATGTTTATATCGGTAATGACCTCCCTCGGCGTTCCCTCGGCGTGGATGCGTCTCCTGTTAATCAGGAGCAGGCGGTCGCAGTACTGCGCTGCCAGATTAAGGTCGTGGACGGCGGCCAGCACCGTGAGGTTGTTCTGCGTGCAGAGCTTCTTGATAAGGTCGAGTATTTCCACCTGCCGGCCGATATCCAGGTTGGCCGTCGGCTCGTCCAGGAGAATAGCCCTGGTCTCCTGCACCAGGACGCGGGCAATCAGCAGACATTGTATTTCGCCGCCGGAAAGCTCGTTCACATGGCGATTGGCCAGCTCGTCGGTGCCGGTCTTTTCCATGGCCTGCCAGGCTATTGCCCAGTCGCGTTTGCCTTCGGACTGGAACAGGCCCAGGTGCGGGTTCCTCCCCATGAGCACTATCTCGAAGGCGGTAAAGGTGCTGGGCAGCAACGGCAACTGCGGGACTACCCCGACCATGCAGGCCAGTTCGCGCCTCGGTATGTCGGTGATATTCCGCCTGTCGACCAGTATCCTGCCTGACTCAGGGCTGATGATGCGACTCAGCGCCTTGATGATGGTCGATTTGCCCGAGCCATTAGGCCCGATGAGCCCCACCATCTCCCCCGGAGATACCTTGAGAGTTATATCCTCCAGCACCGGCTTATGATTGTAGCCGAGCGAGACATTCTGCATTTCCAGTTCAATCATATTCAGCCTCAAAAAGTTGCCCTGCGAGTATTATTCTACCTCACCCCCTGTGTCCCCCTGCCTTCGCCGAAGCGGCTTGCCTCCGCTGAAGCTTTAGCGCAAGCAGGCTACGCGCAGGCAGGCCTCTCCTTCAAAGGAGAGGGGGAAGAATCTTTTAAGAGGGGCTTCGCCCCTCTTGGACTCCCCCTTATTTCACACTTTAGAAAATAGCCTTTTTACGCCGCCGCAGCAGGTAGAGGAAGAAGGGAGCGCCGCAGATGGCGGTAATCACCCCGATGGGTATCTCCGCGGGGGCCAGCACGGTACGCGCCACCAGGTCGGTGAGAATCATGAAAATAGCCCCGGTCAGCACCGCCAGCGGCAGCAAAAAACGGTGGTCCGCCCCCCATATCAGCCGGACGGCATGGGGGATAATGATGCCGACGAACCCGATTGTCCCCACGAAAGAAACGCTGGCGGCCGTAATCAGGGTAGCCGCCGCCAGCAGGATTAACTTTAGTCTTTCCACGTTCACGCCCAGCTGCTGCGCCTGCTCCTCGTCGAGCTGCATGACGTTGAGCAGCCGGGCAAATATGATAATAACCGCCGTACCCACGGCCACGTAGGGCAGGACGATCTTAATTTCCGACCACTGGCTCAATGAGAAGCTGCCCATCAGCCAGAAGATAATTCCGTGCATCTTGTCCCCGCTGGAGATTATCAGGTAAGAAACAATCGACCCCAGCAGGGCGCTCAATGCCACCCCGGCCAGAATCAGCGTGGTCACGGGCAGGGTTTTACCCACCCGCGCCAGCAGGTAGACGGTCACGGTGGCGAGCAGCGCCCCGACGAAGGCAAGCAGGGGAATGAGGCCGAACCCCAGGACATTCCAGGTAATCGGCAGCAGGAAGCCGATGACGGCCCCCAGCGAGGCCCCCTGGGCCACTCCGATGAGGTAGGGGTCGGCGAGGGGATTGCGGAAGAGTCCCTGGTAGGTGGCTCCGGCGATGGCCAGGGCGGCGCCGACCAGTCCGGCGAGGATGACGCGGGGCAGGCGTATGTCCATGACCACGGTGGCGATGACGCTCTGCCATGTCTGGGCTATATCCACGAATGGCAGCCTGTCCAGGAGTATGCCGAAAGTGGTCGAGAGCGGGATTTGGACGCTCCCGATGCTGGTCGCCAGGGCTATGACCGCTATTAGTGCCGCGGACAGTCCCAGGAGGCTGATGATGCGCGTGCGCCTCCCGGAAAGGTACGTGCCGGCCGGCGGTTTGATGGGCAACGGACTGGAAGACATGTTATTTAATCCTCATCACCTATTTGAATAGTTCCGGGTGGATAGCCCGGGCAAAAAGTTCCAGGCCGTCGACAATCCTGGGACTGGTACGTCCGGTGAGGTCGATGTGGATGCCGTATATCCTGCCGTTTTTAACAGCGTCCGTATCCTTGAGTCTTGCTTCCGATTCCAGAAATTGGAGGGTTAATTCTTCGCCTGACCCCATGCCGGTGCCGGCAATCATCACCTGCGGGTTCCTGGTAATAACCACCTCCAGTTCAACAGTGGGGGCGCCGCTGACCTCTTTAAAAATATTTTTACCGCCGGCAATTTCAACCATTTCGTTGATAAAGGTATCCCCGCCGGATGTCATCAAGGGGTCATGCCAGATAAGGTAGAACACCGAGGGCCGTTCGTTTTCAGTCAGGCCGTTGGTTTTAGCGGTGATGGCGTTGATGCGCTCGCGCATGCCGGTCAGCAGGCTTTCGGCTTTGGCGGTCTCGCCGGTGGCCGTGCCGATGAGGGCGATGCCGTCGAGTATGTCGCTGAATGTTCTGGGAACCAGGGCGACCACGGTCAGCCCGTAATTCTCAAGCTTGGAAAGAAAGTCGCCGGTAAGAAGAGTGCCGGACATGAGAATCAGGTCGGGGTCTAAGGCAATAATTTTCTCCATATTTGGCGTGCTGAACCCGCCGATGCTCGGTTTCTCCTCGGCTTCCGGCGGATAGTCACAGTAGTCCGTCACCGCCAACAGTCGTTCATCGAGTCCCAGCGCGTAAATAATTTCCGTATTGCTCGGGGCGAGCGAGATGATTTTCTGCGGGATATCCTTTATTATTACGGTTCTCCCCAGCTGGTCGATAATCTCTATGGGGGGTGGGGGTGTGCTTTCCGGCACGGCAGGCGGCGTGGTTGCGGCGGGTTCCGGCGGCGTGCTCTCCGGTGTTGCCGGAGACGTGGTTTCAGGCGTTGACGTGCAGGAAAACAGGAGAACTGGGAGCAGGGCTGTCACCAGACATATAAGACCGAGTTTTTTAACTGAGCCTTTCATTTTGCCTCCTTCTGACTTCTTAAAAAATAAACCCCTCGGCTGAAGCCGAGGGGTAGCCAGACTTAATAAAAAGTCCTACCACTCCCCGCGGAGTGCCGTAGGCAATTCAGAGGCTGGCGTTCTGGCTTATGATGGTTTAGCCATCAATCACAGTGGCGCGGCCGCGTCGGATTGTCACCGACTTGCTCTCCAGTTAAGCCCTCGCTCGCGCTCGGGCGCCCCTGTTTACGTATTCTATTGTGCTATGAGTATACAGTATGTATTATTAAAAATCAAGCCGTTACCGGCAGGAAATATTCACGTGGTTTTTTGTCGGCTGCGCCTCAGCTTGGCCCGGATACGGGCTATGAACGTTCGCATGCCGAAGGGCTTGCGGATAAAATCGTCGGCGCCGCGGGACAGGGCCTTCCGTAATGATTGAACCTCGTATTCCGTCGTAAGCATGATAATGGGGACATCGGAATGTTCCCGCAGTTGGTCGAGAATCTGAAAGCTGTCGAGCCTCGGCATCATTGTGTCCAGAATGACCAGGTCCGGTTCTATTTTATCCATGAGATTTATAGCCGAGTCTCCATCGGCCACGATAACGGTATCGAAGCCCTCCATCTCCAGCGTGCGATTCAGCAGCCGCAGCATGTCCTGGTCGTCGTCCACTAACAGAATCCGTTGGCGGTCGCTCATACCTGATAATGTCTCCCTTATACCGTATTAAGTGGGTATTTCCTCTTAATTCTGTGCGCCACCGGGGAGCTTTATCCTCCATATAGGAACGATAATCGTTTTGCCACCTGTTTTTATTAAATGCCTGCTTCCTCCCGTGTTGCAGGGGAAATTAAAGTCATACGGGGCTGGCATACCCTTGAATAACGCAAGTTCGCTCCCCGGACTACCGCGGTGCGACCGGCGGAATGTTCTCATATCTTCGAGGTGCTGCTGAAAGGATTTTGCGTTGTTCCATACAAGTATCATTATTTTTGCCTTCCTGACACTTTTAACGATACTCAAAATAACTCACAAATATGTCAAAAAGGAGTTCTCAAGCCTTACAAAATAGTCACGATAGGCCATTCAGGCAGGCTCTATCGTACAGTAAAAGCGCAGCGATATATCGTCCCTGTTTTTTAGCGTTCAAACAGTAAAAAAGGAGCCTCCCCGAAATCGGGAGGCTCCTTCAATGGTGTTTTTACTATTTGTGTTATGATGGCTGTCTGACTATGCCGGCTTTTACATAATATAGCCTATGCCGGGCCTGGTCATGATATAGGTGGGTTTTTTGGCATCGTCCCCCAGTTTTTTCCTGAGCCGGGCGATGTTCACCTGGAGAAGATGCGGTGCGCCGATGTATTCTTCGCCCCAGACCTTGTTCAGGAGCTGGTCGGGCGTGACGACACGGCCGGCGTTGAGGGAGATGTAAGACAGCAGTTTGTACTCCGTGGAGGTCAGTTTCAGTTCCTGATTGCTGACCGTGACCCGGCGCGATGTAAAGTCGATTGTCAGGTTTTTATAATGGAATACAGCCTCCTGGGGCCTGTCCTGGCTTCCGACACGGCGCAGCACTGCCCGGACTCTCGCCGCAAGTTCGCTCGCGGAGAAGGGTTTGGTTACATAGTCATCAGCACCGATATCCAACCCCTCCACTTTCTCTTTGTCGTCGCCCCTGGCGGTAACCATAATTATCGGGACCTGCGAGAACTCGCGGATGCGCTGACACACGGCATATCCATCCATATCCGGCATCATGATGTCGAGCAGTACCAGGTCGGGGGTTTCCTTATCGAATGTTTTTAAAGCTGAGTCTCCATTATTCGCTACGAGCACCTGGAAACCTTCCAGCTCCAGCATGCGTTTTATCATACGCAGCATGCGGACATCATCATCAGCCACCAGAACCAACGTTTTCTTTGGGGACATGGTATCACCTCGCTTTCTGGTGAGTGAATATATTTTCTACAACAAGCGATTTTTTCATCGTGCGCTCCTGGTTAGCCGTTTCGTCTTATTTTTTACCGTGCCGGTTATGGGGAGAGTAAACTGGATGGTGCTCCCTTTGCCCACGGTACTCTCTGCCCAGACTTGGCCGCCATGTGCTTCCACCAGCCGCTGGCATATATACAGCCCCAGCCCCAAGCCGTCCACACCTGAAGACGGTCTTTGCTCAATCCGGTACATCCGGTCGAAGATATTGCTTAGCTCTTCGGCGGGTATACCCGGGCCCTGGTCGCTAACACCTACCAGCAGCTCGCGGCCGTTTCTTTTCGCGGATATCAGCACCTCCGTCCCCTGCGGTGAGTACTTTATAGCATTATCAATGAGGTTGTCCAGCACCTGCCGGATTCGCTTAACATCAATGTTTACCCTGGGCAATCTATAATTCAGATTTGTAACGATTTTATGGTTACTATTCATGATATTCGCGTCGGCAGCCACTCTCTGTATAAGTTGAGGGATGCTGGTCGGAGACTTTTCCAGTTTGAGAAGCCCTGCCTCCATGCGGGAGGTGTCCAGGAGGTTATCAACGAGTTTGGTCAGCCTGTCGGTCGAGTTGTCTATGGATTTGAGATAGTCCTTTATTTCGGAGGAACTGAGCCTGGGTAAATAGTCGACCATCATGGTGGAGTAACCCTTTATAGTCGCCAGGGGAGTGCGCAGTTCGTGGGAGACTGTAGCCAGCAGGTCGCTCTTCATTTTGCTCAGTTCTTCGTATTCAATTACTTTCCTCTCGAGATACTTGCGTTCGGTGATATCCATGAAGTTCCCGAGGATTGCTTCTCGCCCCTCGTAACGGATGGGAGAAACGGTCTGCATGACCCACTTGATTTGTCCGGTCTTACTGAGAATACGGTATTCACACGGGTAGGGGCTCTCCTCCTGGAGCGTAAACGCCGTGCTTGACCTGACCACGTCGCTGTCCTCAATGGCGACGATACTGAGTAGCTCCCGGCCCAGCAGTTCTTTCTGGCTATAGCCGGTAATCTTCTGGAGCTGCGGGTTAGTGTATTGCAGTTTTTCATCCTGCATTATATAAATGCCGAGTGGTGAATTCTGGTAGGCTGTTCTGAGTAGTTCCTGGGATTGTTTTTGCTCGGTAATGTCAGTTATTGTGTGGAGGTAGCACAGTTCACCGCCGATGGTAATAGGCTCGCTGGAATATAACCCCGTGAGTATCTCACCCGACTTATTACGTATCCTGATTTCCTCATTACATACCTTGTTATTTTCCTTATGTGTCTTTATTATTTTAGCGCGTTCGCCTTCATCGACCCAGATGTCAAGATCGGTGGCGTTGCGGCCAATCGCCTCTTTACGGGTATAGCCCGTTATACGCGTGAAACTGTCGTTAACTTCAAGGAATTTGCCGTCTTCAAGCCTGTTGATAGCCACTAAAATGGCGCTGGCATTGAAAGCCTTGGAGAACTTCTCCTCGGATTCTTTCAGAGCTTCCTCCGCCTGCCTGTGTTCGGTAATCGCTCCCAGGCGCTCGGCAATGGCATCCAGCAGTAGCCGTTCTTCTTTAGAAAAAAGGCCGCTGTCCGTATTCGGCGGTGTTTTGATATAGCTGATTTCTACAGACCCGGTTTTAGT
This sequence comes from Dehalococcoidales bacterium, assembly GCA_035527575.1. Taxonomy (GTDB): domain Bacteria; phylum Chloroflexota; class Dehalococcoidia; order Dehalococcoidales; family RBG-16-60-22; genus JAFGPF01. Next base: position 1,561 of record DATLAD010000163.1, on the reverse strand, counting down.
TCCCTGTACGGTGATATCGGCTGATATCATCCGGTTGGTCTTCCGGTAGTTCTCCGTCTTAAACTCCATTCCGTTAAGAGTAATGCGGGCAGAGGCAATCTCGGGATACTGGAAGGCTCCGGGGAGTATATTAACTATTTTCGCAAACCGTTCGTGCAGGCTGATATCCGCGGCCCCGGTGATGTTCGCTATATCATAGAGGCACCTGAGTTCTTTAACACGCTTATCTAAATCATGTCCGGTGCCCGATTTTCCAACTTCTTTTTCCATTTTCTCATCACTCACGGGACTGCCCGCGATAATTCGGTACATTTCTAATAGTAAGCAATCCAAACAATTCCGTCAAGTGTCATAAAAGAAATCACATTTTCGCTTAATGTCCGCCAAGCATTTCTTTTAGCTCTTCCATCTCGGTACTACGTGCCAGGGCTTCTTCCCGTGTTATTATCCCGCTGCGGTAGAGGGAGGCCAGAGACTGGTTCAGACTCTGCATGCCGTACTGGGCTTCCGTCTGACCTTCACCGGCAAGTCCGGTAACATTGGGCAGGACGACAGCCGCCAGTACGCCCAGGATAGCCACGACGATTAGCAGTTCTACCAGGGTAAAACCTTTACTGTCACGGTTGATTTTCTTGAAAAACCTGCGCATAATGGTACCTCCTGCCCTTTTATTGTTTGCATCAATTTTCTTTGTTCAACTCCCGGGAGATTTCACATCTGCGTCTCCGGTTATTTGATTTGCATCATGCGCTATCGCTCCTCCGTTTTTATCTTTCATATATCCATCGAATATATTACTGCGGTTCTTATTAATGGTTTTCCTGCTCCCTGTTACGTGCCGGTATACCGTACTTTGTCAGGAATTCGGAGAAATCGTTTCTCTCTATCCGGTAGTGTCCACCGGGGAGACGAAAAGCCGGCAGCCGGCCGGTGCCGATCCACCGTAATACGGTGGTATTGCTGACCCCGCAGCGCTTGGCAATAAAGCCGACAGAAATAAATTCCGGTGCCCACTGCTCAGATGCGTTATGCAAGCTAACCTCCCTTTTTGCCTTATTGAAATACTTGCTGCTTCGCTAAAAAACCAGAGCTGTTAGCACATTCGGTGCTAGCAGTGTTTGGTACGTTTGAAGTATATAAAAATGGCCTCACAGCGGTATCACAGAGCCATAATAAATGTTCACAGAAATATCACAAGGGATAATTTTTTATTCGTAATTATTGAGCCGTGTAAGGGACGATTGCCGGGAATATTGAGAGCATAAGGGGAAATTACGGGTGGCTGGTTTGACGCCCATATAAAAACCGACTTCCCCTCACCCCTCTTCGGGGAAAGGGGAAGTCGGTTACGAATGGGGAGGTGTTTTAGGAGGCTTTTCTGCCGGCGCGAGTTCGCCAGAAGACGGTTCTTTTCCATTGCGGTTGTTACTCATTAAGCCACCGCCATATCGTGCTAATACTAGGGTTAACAGCAAAATTATTAGTGATTTCAGTTGATATTTGGTTTAATGTCCTTTTCGCAATACTTGCTGATTTTGCGAAATTGACTATAATTTCCCTG
>DATLAD010000162.1:0-3580 GCA_035527575.1 Dehalococcoidales bacterium | reverse complement strand
GGAATCGGCGGAAACACTGTACCGCCAGAAAGTGACGGTGTTGTTACCCCGCAGCGCGTAGATATAGTTGCCGGCGTCACTGGCCAGAGCAGCACCCGCGCCGAAAGGCGCAAAAAACAGTGCGGCCATCACCAGAACCCTAAGCAGGTTCAGGGACAGTCTTTTAATTATGAGCTGCATTTTATACAGGCTCCAGGTCTATCGGTACCCGCAGTCTATCCTGCAACCCGTAAAAAAGCGTAAATATACTTATGCGGCAAATAAACAGAACGTTAATATTTGCGCTTGAGTTCGCTTACTGGTATTTATTGTGAACTCTGTGTAACCTCACCCCATCTTAGCCTCTCCCCCTGCGTCCCCCTTAATAAAAGGGGGACGCCAAGTTGACTGGATTCCCGCTTTCGCGGGAATGACAGGGAGAAGCGGGAATGACGGCTTTTGAGGTTAAGGGGGGCGATTTCCCGGGATAAGCAAAGGATGATACTGGGCGGATTGGGTGGGAAAAGATAACCTGGAAAGGTGAGGTCCGGGGTGAGGAGTAAAGCCATTAGAGTCTGTTTCTTGACAAATGCAGCCAGCTTCGCCAGAATTGAACCAGGGAAATTAAGAAGGACGCGCGTGACCGTGATAGTGCAGGAGCAGATTAAACAGGACACCGGGCAGATTTTAAAAGGCTTCGGCCGGAAGAGACTTAACCTGATTCCCATATTGCAGAAGGTACAGGGCAAGCTCGGCTACCTGCCGCGCGAGGCCATGACCCGGATTGCCGAGTACCTCGATATACCGGCGATAGACGTCTACGGCGTGGTGACGTTTTATAACCAGTTCCGACTCAACCCGCCGGGACGGCACTCGATAAGGGTATGCCTGGGCACCGCCTGCCACATGAAGGGCGGCTACATCACCCTGGAAGCCTGGAAACGCCGGCTGGGTATCAGTCCGCGGGAAACTACCGCAGACCGCGAGTTCGACCTGGACATCGTCGCCTGCGTCGGCTGCTGCACCATGGCCCCGGTCACAACGGTCGATAACAAGCCGGAAGGCAGGGCAGAACCTACCAGAGTCGACGGCATTCTGCTCGCGTTTGAACAGGAGCGCGAGCGCGAAACGAAGGATAAAAAGAAGAGTGAAAGAAAATGAACGCACTGCGGCAGCCGCCGTTTTTAACGGGATAAAGGAGCGCGCCGAATCACACTGGCGGAAGTTACGGAACAACAGGCCGGTAATCATGGTCGGCGCAGCTACGTGCGGTCGCGCCGCCGGTGCCCTTGAAGTCCTCCAGGCTCTCAAGAACGAGGTTAAAAAGCGTAAACTCGACTGCCCGGTCATCGAGGTCGGCTGCATGGGACACTGCTATGCCGAACCGCTGGTGATTATCAGCAAGCCGGGCTATCCGCCGATATGCTACGGTTATGTCAACCCGGTCATCGCCGAGAGACTGGTAAAAGAGTTCGTCCTCGGGGACAATCCCTGTCCCGAGTTCGTCATCGGCGCGCTGGAAGCTAATGACCTTCTCCCCAGCTTCCAGGACTTTCCCCGGGCACAATACGAGCAAAAGATTATCCTGAAAAACTGCGGGCACATCGACCCCACCCAGATAGAGCACTACATCGCCGGCGGCGGCTACGCCGCCCTGTCCAAAGCCCTCGAAATGAAGCCGGAAGATGTCGTGGAAGAGGTCAAAAGGTCGGGGCTGAGGGGGAGGGGCGGGGCCGGTTTCCCGGCCGGCCAGAAGTGGCAGTACTGCCGCGAAGCGAAAGGCCGGCCAAAATACATCATCTGTAACGCCGACGAGGGCGACCCCGGGGCTTTCATGGACCGCTCCATACTGGAGAGCGACCCCCATTCGGTAATCGAGGGCATGATTATCGCGGGGTATGCCGTCGGGGCGCGCCACGGCTATATCTACGTCCGTGCCGAATACCCGCTGGCGGTGGAACGCGTTGAAATCGCTCTCAACCAGGCGAAAAAGTTACATCTTACGGGCAATCATATCCTGGGAAGCGACTTTAATTTTGATATCACGCTTTTCCAGGGTTCCGGGGCCTTCGTCTGCGGGGAGGAAACAGCCCTTATAGCCTCGCTGGAAGGCAGGGCGGGCATGCCCCACCACCGCCCACCCTACCCTGCCGTCAACGGACTGGACGGCAAGCCGACCATCGTTAATAATGTCAAAACGCTGGCCTTCGTGCCGCAGATAATCCTGAAAGGCGCCGGGTGGTTTAAGGGAACCGGCACGAAAAACAGCCCGGGCACGGCCGTCTTCGCCCTGGCCGGTAAGATAGTCAATACCGGATTGGTCGAGGTGCCCATGGGCACCACCCTGCGCCAGATTATCTTCGAGGTCGGCAGCGGCATACCCAAGGGCAAGAAATTTAAAGCCGTCCAGATAGGCGGCCCTTCCGGCGGCTGCCTGCCGGAATCGGCCCTGGACTTACCCGTCGATTTCGATTCGCTGAAAGAAGCCGGCGCCATTATGGGCTCGGGCGGCATGGTCGTGCTCGACGAGGACGACTGCATGGTGGAGATTGCCCGCTACTTCCTGGAGTTCACGCAGAGGGAGTCCTGCGGCAAGTGCACCTTCTGCCGACTGGGCACCAGGCAGATGCTGGAGGTCCTGACCGATTTTACCCAGGGCAAGGGCAAGATTGAAGACCTGGACAACCTTGCGAAGCTGGCGGAGGAGGTAAAGGCGGGGTCGCTGTGCGGACTGGGACAGACAGCCCCCAATCCGATACTGACCACCCTGCGCTACTTCCGCGACGAATACGAGGAGCATATCGAACTGGGTAAGTGCCCGGCCCTGATGTGCCTGCACCTTATCGCCTACTACATCCTCCCCGACAAGTGCGAGCGCTCCTGCGACGCCTGTATCGGTAGCTGCACCGTGGAGGCCATCAGCCCCAATAAAAAGAGAATCAAGGTCATCGACCAGGAGAAGTGCGTCAAGTGCGGCACGTGCCTTAAAGCCTGCCCCATTCAGTACAACGCCATTGTGAAGCTATCGCCACCGAGCGAGGTGCCCGCAAAATGAAGACCGTAACTCTGACTATAGACGGCAAAAAAATAACCGCCCATGTTGGAGAAAAGCTCCTCCGGGTGGCGCTGGATAACGGCATATATATTCCCAACCTGTGCGCCATCCGGGACAAGCCGATGCCGAACGCCGCCTGCCGTCTGTGCTTTGTGGAAATAGAGGGGAGAAAAAGTCCCGTGACCGCCTGCACGGAACCGGTCGCCGAGGGCATGGTGGTGAATACCAGGGGTGAAAAGGCGCTGGAGCTGGCGCGCGCGGGGTTCGAGCTGCTCATGGCTTCTCATGCTCTGGACTGCGCCCACTGTCCTGCCAACGGCGCCTGCGAGCTCCAGAAAATAGCGCGTCACCTTCACGCCAGCCTGAAGACGAAGCGATTCCGCTTATTACTGCGTAATCTACCCGTTGACGACAGCAACCCGCTTTTTATCTACGACCCTAACAAGTGCATCCTCTGCGGGCGGTGCGTCTGGGTGTGCCGGCAGGATATTAAATCGGGCGTTTTCGGATTTGCCCACCGGGGTTTTGAGAGGGTGCTGACCACCT
>DATLAD010000161.1:0-5577 GCA_035527575.1 Dehalococcoidales bacterium | reverse complement strand
TTTTGTGCCTCGGAAAGGAGTAAATATGACCATAGCTATCAACATGGGGCGTCTCCTTATGACCAGAGGAGTCAATGACCTGGTGGCGGAAGATGAGGCTTTCGCTAAATTCGTTATGAGTAGCCTTACCCGACATCGGAGGGGTGACTGGGGAAACCTTACCGATGAGGACAAGCAGGAAAACGAGCTAAGCCTCAAAGCAGGATACCGACTCCTCTCCGCCTATGAGGCCAAGGGACTACCCAAAATCTGGATAATCACCGAGGCGGACAGGTCAGCGACCACTATCCTTTTCCCCGACGAGTATTAGCCACAATTCTATATTTTAAGGGGCTGTCTTTGCCCTGAAAGGAGGTGAAACTGTGCCCATAAAGTGGAGTGCTCTACGAGTAAGTGAGGCAATGGATATGGTAGAGGAGTTTATCAGTCAGGCTGCTGAGCCGCTTGAGCAAGCTAAGCTTGTCGCTAATGAAGCGAGAAGCATACCTAACTTGCCCCAATACCTTGACCAGCGCCTTGTCCGTCTCATTATCGATATTGAGCGGATAGACTACATCAGAAACTCTATCAATGCTGTCCGTAATGAGTTACCTGACGGGGTGGTAGAGGCAGAGAAGAAATCAGAAAGCCATGGCCGGCAACCGGCACTGGTAAGCTAAAGCAGTTAGCGTAAACGAAAATAGGCTGGGGAATTCCCCAGCCTATTTTTTTATCTCACGATGACTGTATATTGACATACATGGGCATAATAGGTTAGCCAAAATACAACAACTACGAGAGGAGGCATGAATATGGAAGCATATTGTGTGAAGTGCAAGTCCAAAAAGGAAATTAAGGACGCCAAGAGCATAACCATGAAGAACGGTAGACCGGCGACCCAGGGCGTATGCCCAACCTGCGGTACCAAGATGTTCAGAATCGGTAAGGGCTAGGTCTCACATCGCTGATAATTTTATAGGGCTGGACATTCCCGCATCGGGTTTGTTCAGCCCTTCTTTTTTCTCCATAAACAACGAAATAAGCTATTGTTGCCCAACAATTTACTTAATTGTTAACTGACTGCCGATGAACGAGCAGTTTTCATAGCTAACTTCAAAGGGATGTCTGATTTCTCGTACTTGCGTGTGACCTTCGGGCGAAAAGTCTAAGAATATCCTACCAAGGAAATGACTAATTGAATCAGCGACCACCTGAATCCCATGTCACCCAGAAAAAAGGAGGAGACCACTTGCCTCTTTTGTGATACATCTAGTACAGCCCGTGCCGCCTTCTTACTTCTACTATTAACTCATTTACGCCATGAGGTTTGATATCATTCGGTGGTAAGCCCAGTGGGTCGTCGAAATAATTCTCTCCGAGCCATATATTAAACGTCGCATTCACCGCACACGATAAGACCTTGAGGTTATAGCCGCCTTCCAGGTAATAGACAGTTTTCCCAACACACAGTTCATCGGCCAATTGCTTGATAATCCGGGTCAAATAATAATACCCATCTAGTGTCAGCCGCATATTGCTCATTTCGTCGGCCCAGTGACCGTCATAGCCGGCGGATACAAGGATGATTTCCGGATTAAATCTGCGGGTAGCCGGGATGACAATCTCATCGAATACGAGCTTGTATTCATTATCGCCACAACCGGCGGGTAAGGGTATGTTTATGGCAGTCCCACCGCCGATACCCTGTCCAGTATCGTTAAGGTGACCGGTCCCAGGGAAAAGTGGATATTGGTGCATGGAAATGTAGAGGACGTAAGAATTATGCGCGAAGGCTTCCTGCGTGCCGTTACCATGATGGACGTCAAAATCGATAATGAGCACGCGTTCCATTTTATACGTCTTTAAAGCATAGTTAGCGGCAATAGCGATATTGTTGAATAAGCAGAAACCCATGGCGTTGTTCTTTGTGGCATGATGTCCCGGAGGCCGTACGAGGGCATAGGCGCAGGGAACATCTCTCTTCATAACGGCTTCAACGGCGGCGATGCCCCCCCCGGCGGCGTAGAGCGCGGCTTTATAGGAACCCGCTGACATCAGGGTATCGGCATCCCACCACCCCCCGCCATGGCGGCAATATGCCTCTATCCGCGAGATATATTCCGCCTGGTGTACCGTGGTAAGCTCGTCCAGTGTCGCCGGGCGCGCCGGAACTGCTTTAAGTTGCTGTCTGATTCCCTTCCAATCGAGGTCGGATATAACAGCTTCCAAGCGGCGGGGGCTCTCAGGGTGCCCTCCGGTATCATGCTCAAGGTATATTGGGTCATAAACATATCCGGGGGCGGCTAATCGTCCGGCGTGTTGCTGCGGTGAATCCTTATTTGACCATAATTCTGGCATCGATAACCCGGTACCCTTTTCCTTTTGGCATAACATCTACCGGGTTCAGATCGAGTTCAGCAATTTCCGGTATATCTTCCACCATCGCCGATACTCTTAGCAGAAGATTCTGGAGAGCTTTGACATCGCTGGGCAGAGAGCCACGGTAACCATCGAACAATTTAGTCATTTTTATTGAACGTATCATCTCGGCGGCATCCAAATCCGTAATCGGATGCAGTTTCATGGTCACATCTTTAATCAGTTCGGCATAAATACCCCCGGAGCCGAACATCATCAACGGCCCGAAGGATGGGTCCTGCGTCACGCCCACGATTGTTTCGATACCTCCGGTCATCATTTGCTGCACGGTTACCCCGGACATCTCCTGTTGACGTCCGAGCTTCTCCAGGTTCTTCTTGATGGTGTCATAAGCTTTTTCCACTTCACTCTTCGAGGCAACGTTTAACACGACCCCGCCAACATCCGTCTTGTGCGTAATTGTCGGCGACTCCAGTTTAACCGCTACCGGAAAACCAAGCCTCGCAGCGGCGGCTTGCGCCTCGGACGGGGTCTTAGCAACCACGGCTTCCGCATGGCGTATCCCGTAACACGCCAGCAATTCCGCTATTTCCCCGGCCGAAAGCCAGAGCGGTCTTGCCGTACTATTTTTAATTACAGTGTCTATTAACTGGCGGGCTTTCGCTTTCCGGATACCTTTTATCACCGGGATTTTACCGCGGGGCTTACGCCGTAGCTCGGTATATTCCACGGCTCGCTTCAATGACAGGATAGCTTCTTCCGGAAAGGTATAAAGGGGTATAAAGTGACCTTGTGTCCCGAGCCGGGAACTAAGACCTTTCTGACCGATAAAACAACCTAGTATCGGTTTTTTATAGCGCCAGAAAACCGGCGCCACGCGCCGCATGGCGGCCTCCATACCTTTCGTCTCCACGACTATCGGCGGGGCGAATATCGCCAAGACTGCGTCAACATCTTTATCGGCCGCCAGCACTCTAAGTATTCCTTCGTACTCTTGAGCTGTCGCTCCGGCGGTAGTATCTATAGGGTTGCCGAGATTAATATCTCTTTTTAAAAGCAGCTTGATTTTAGCGCTTGTCTCTGGTGAAAGCTCTAACACCTCCAGACCGTTACGAGTGGCGGCGTCAGCTCCGATAGTCCCCGGCCCGCCCCCGTTGGTGACAATAACCAGCCGTTTGCCTTGGGGTAATGGCTGGGTTGAGAGCAGGGTAGCCAGGTTGAAGAGTTCTTCCACCGCATTGACTCTGATGATGCCCGCGTTTTGAAACAGGATATCCGAAGCGACATCCGACGTAGCTAATGCTCCCGTATGTGATGATGCCGCTCTGGCCCCAGCGGCTGTGCTACCGCTCTTCACCGCGACGATAGGTTTCCTGGCGGATACGCGTCGGGCGATTCTGGCGAACTGGTTTGGATTACCGAATGACTCAAGGTAAAGTAGTATAACTTTGGTGGCCGGATCCTGCTCCCAGTACTGCAAAAAATCATTAGAGGAGACATCGGCGCGGTTGCCCACACTGACAAAGGTGGAAATCCCCATGTTCAGGTTTTTCGCATGCTCCAGAATGGTCAGGCCCATGGCGCCGCTCTGGGAAAGAAAAGCCACATTACCCGTGCTGGGATATACCTGGGAAAAAGTAGCGTTAAGCCGCACCGCCGGGTCAGTATTTATAACACCCATACAGTTAGGACCGACCAGGCGCATACCGTAGCTGAGGGTGATATTTCTTAACTCCTGCTCTCTGGCGGCGCCTTCCGGACCTCTCTCCCGGAATCCATCCGAGATAACAATTAAAGCGCGTACGCCCTTCTGACCGCATTCGTCGGCTACCTTGTTTACGACAGCTGCCGGCACGGCAATGATAGCCATGTCTACCTTGCCGGGAATATCCAGCACCGAGGGATAGGACTTGACCGAAAGCACCGCTTCAGTATTGGGGTTTACGGGATATGCGATCCCGGAAAACCCGCTCTGTAAAATGCAGTGCATCAGCAGGTTGCCGATGGTGCCGGGATAGCGCGCGGCTCCGATAATAGCTACTGCCTTTGGATTAATAATAGGCTGTAAAGAAGCTATTATCGAAGTACGGTCACGGTGGGCTTCTTTCATATCTACGCTACGGGTTTGTTTTATCGGGAAAGTAACATTGTATTCGTCGTCCTCTAAATCGCTGGAGACATGAAAGCCATAATCACGGAAGGCTTCCATCATCTTTAAATTCTCAGCGAGGACACTGGCTTCAAAGATAGAGATGTCGTTTTCTCGAGCAACGTTTACCAGTGCTTCTATAAGTCTGCTACCGAGCCCGATTTTCTGATAGGCATCTTCAATGGCGAAGGCCACTTCCGCAGACCGTTTGTTGGGCAGGCGGTAATAGCGGGCAATAGCGATTATTTTTCTGTCTTTCCCCTTACCTATTTCCGCAACATACGCAAACGAGTTGTTATAATCTACCGTACAGTAACGGATAGCATCCTCTTCCGTCATTTCCTTGGGTATGTTATGAAAGCGGAGATATTTGGTGTGCGTGCTTAACCGGGAAATGAAAGCAAGCCACAAGGTGACATCACTTTTCTCAATAGGCCTTAGTAATACTCGATAACCGTCTCTAAGGATTTCTTCCCGGCGATATTGAGAGAGGTCCGGGCTGGTGGGTGTGACTGGCATCAGATATCAGTCCCCTTTTAAACAGAATTAATATAGTCTTCGGAAGCTTGTCTCGTCGTCTTAAAGGAGGGAATTAGCCTATATACCAAAATAATAGGTGAGGAAAAGAACCATCTAGATTTATGATACACCTTTGATGCGTACCGTTCAAGCGTAGAGCTTTTAGAGGTAAGACTTTACTTGTAAATCTTCTGGGAAAACAGGTCACTTTCAGGGCTACATACAGCCTGGAATATTGTCGTTTTTAAAAGAGTTCATCATTTCAAGGACCTTAATATATTTCTTCAGAGTAAACAAAATACTAAATTGTTATGTGGTGAACACTTTGGCGCTTGGTTAGCTGCCACCGAATGAGTTTGAGGAGCTGCTGCATATTGACAAGGATAAGGAATTTCCCCGCCGCACTCTCCGCAGCGTATCTGTCAAATCAATGGGATGCAGCCCACTTTCCCGGGCCGGTTACCGTTACGAATCATCCCAGCGTGACCCTCAGGGAACTAACTCCGGCTCAGATTGGGCTTCAAAAAAAGCAGCGATAGGATTGCCCGCGA
>DATLAD010000160.1:0-10857 GCA_035527575.1 Dehalococcoidales bacterium | reverse complement strand
TGCGCCGGGGCATCAATTCCTCACGGTCGATACGACCAGCTAAAAAGGCCGTATCCCACTACTACCACTACCGCTAGTCACCGGTCATCGCCCAAAAACAACACCCCTAAGCCTTACGGTAAATCCGGGGCTTAGAGGTGTTGCTGTTCACCAAAATGTAATCGGGCTTTTTCCTCGTTACTTTTTTCGCGGCGCTTTCACGGGCTGTTTTTTATATATGTTGGTATGCGCCCCGCCGCTGTCCGCTCCCCCGTTAGCAGGAACTAGACAAGTGAGCCTCCCTCCGGTGATACACCATTCGGATCAAGTGCTTTCATAAGCTTCTTCCACCATAAATGGTAATTTGATAAAGCTGGTCCGATTTCATCTTGTGGGCCCATTGTCGATGCGAAGTAGCGTTCCTTAAAAGCCCTCATATTTTGCTCTTTTTGCCATTCTTCTACGGCTTTCTTTGCTTCAGCGTTCTGAGGATCGTATTTGCAGAATATTTCCGTTTTGCCAAGATGCCCCTGTTCGACTCCCCATCCAAAAAAGGCTCCGCCATCATCCACTATCAGGCCCTTTTTAATCAAAGGTTCCTTCGCTTTGCCGGCTCCTATTGCCCACTTGATGGTCAAGTCTCTTTGGCCCATGATAGGAATTGAATTAAAGGCTCCTCCGGCACGGAATGTCTCTCTGATAGAGGCAGAGATTCTGATGCACTGGCACAACAGAATTCCTTCAATCTTGGGATCTTCGACTGTTTTTAAAGACTTCCCGTCAGCGTCACTGATGATTTGCTGTAATACCCGTTTCTTATATTCAAAGTCTTCCGGAGAGTTGCCGGCTATTATTACAAAGAAGCCAGGCCCTTGCACGGACTTGCTTAGTCGCTCGAAGACTTCCTCCTCTTCTTCATTACTTGTTGTTATATTGCAGGCTACCATTGCCACATTAAAACCCATTAGCTCGAACGCTATTTCACTTTCACCGATCTTGAGCTCCGCCTGCCACATTTTCTCTACTGACGGGAAGCTGAAATATCGCGCCATCATATTCGGAGGTATCTCGCTCAATGTGTAACGTGGTGATAGCCCTTCTATTGGAAATCTTGCGGGCCCCGGCCAGTGATAAAGCTTCAGTGCCGCCTTCGTAAATACACCCGGTGTCACGCCCGGCGGCACAGCACTGGTAAGTATGCTCCTTAAAGACGGACCCGGCCCGTCACCACTGAACCACTCATCCGAAGACCCCAACGAACCTGACTTGACTAAGTCCCCTTCAGGAGTTACCCATTCTATAGCCAAATGGTTTCGATCATCACCACTTGTGGTTTGATCCAAATGTCCGTGACCCCTGAGCATCGCTGAGCAGTTAGTCCCAGCCCCCTTTAAGTTAAAATGCAAGCCCCTTTTCATTAACTCAGCTTGCAGCTGTGCCGAGATCACATACGGCTCAACCACGGCATACATGTTTTTCTCGTTGATTTCAATGATGCGGTTCATCCTTCTCAGGTCAAAATAGACAATATCCTTGGGGAACATCCCCGTCCAGCCTGTACATACCGGTCTGAATTTTAACTTGAATCTGTTACATAGCTTAACCAGCGCTTGAACTTCCTCCGTGTTCTTGGGAAGAATTACAGCTGCGAGATCAGCCGAGTGATACGAAGGCATTATTGCCGGGTCATCACAGATATTCTCCTCTCCCACCACATCTTCGAACGCCTTATAAATGTCCTTGCTTAAAGCCATGATTCATTTACCCCCTTTCTCAGATTGCCTTTTCTACGAGTTCAACGATGTCATAAACCTTCAGGCTGCTTCCGCTTTCCTTGACCGCTTCGTTAAAGGTCTTCTCACACCAGGGACAGGCGGTAACAATCGCCTCGGCACCAGTAGACACGGCTTCCTTTATTCTATCCTGGGCAGTCCATTTGGCAAACCCGGGATTTGACTCATTGACACCGCCGCCGGCGCCGCAGCACCAGGAGTATTCCTTAATCCTGGTCATTTCCGTGAGTTTTATACCGGGAAGGCTCTTGAGAACATCCCGAGGCGGTTCATAGACGCCTTTTGTGCCCCGCCGGTATTCCTTCGGCGGGTCGAAAACAAACCTGTCCCCTGGAATCTTTTTCCCTTCCCAGTGTATCCACGGCTCACCCAGCCTGCCGAGACGGCACGGGTCATGGTACGTGACCGAGATATCGACTTTCTTCCGCGGCTTCAGCTTGCCGTCTTTTATCAGTTTGTCGATGTATTCAGAAATGTGAAGCACTTCAAGGTTGCCCTTGAGGTTGTATTTGTCATAGAGCACCTTGAAGGCCTGGTAGCCGTCGGCACAGCCCGTTACCAGCGTTTTTACGCCGGCTTTCTTTATCATGGCCATGTTCTTTTTGGCCTGGTTGAGGAAGTCTTCCTTGTAGCCCATCTGGTAAGCCCGGCCGCCGCAGCATGTCTCGGCGTCACCGGCGATGCCGAAATTTACGCCCGCCTTCTGGAGTATCTTTGCGGTAGCTTTGGCCAGCTTCTGCATGTTCTTGTCATAGCTCGTCAGACAGCCGACGTGATAGAGCACGTCCACCTTCACTTTGGTGGCGTCCTTCAGGTTCAGACCGGCCGCCCAGTCGCCCCGCTTGCCCTTGGCGCCGGGCACCATCGTACCCGTCTTTCGGAGACCGGCGATTACCTTGTCCAGGGCGGGGTTGGTTTTACCGTCTTCGTTACACTTAATCCTGAATTCATTGATGGGCTCGAGCACTTCCATGTCCATGGCGTAATTACACGAGACACCACAGGCGCCGCACATCTGGCAGTTATAAACTATATCGAGGAGCTTATCCGTGTAGTTGAATCCGTTCTTCAACATCGCCGCTCCGATATTTAATCTTCCGCCGGCTGAGTAGGCGTGGAAATTATATTTCGCAATACTGGGACATGCGTATGAATACTCGGCTCCCTTCACCTTTTGCATGGGTATAAATTTGCAGGTCGAACACCGGCAGCACATCTCCATATCGCCTTTATATTGTTCAAGTCCCATGTTCGTTACCTCCTAAATTCTTTCAATAATAAGTTCCTTCTTTTGACGTGTTTAAAAGCACACTTTCCCGGGATTCATAATATTGTTTGGATCAAACATCTTCTTAAGCTTGGTTAAAACAGCAACGGTAGCCGCATCCCTGTTAATAATCATCCCTGCACTTTCACCATAAGGCCTTGAGAAGAACGCACCCTTAGCCATTAAGTTCTTGACGGCTAAGGTGGATAACTCCTTGACTCGGTTTAGCTCACTTGCGTTTCCGCGATCATAAAACAGATTAAACTCACAGTGCCAGCCAGTGCCCTGTACTACCGGCTGGATGTAAACACCCATGTCTGAAGCGGGGTAGCCAGCTTTTTCAGCCAGATCATTCATGACCCCGATTTGACCTTCGAGCTTATCATTGATGGTCAAAAAGAATATATCCTCGCAGGCCCCCTTGTAGCGAAGCTTCCAGTAAGGCTCCCCGGAAGGCTGCTGGACCGCTTTCAATATTTCATTTGCTGAAACTCCACCGGCTGCTTTTACTGCTTCCACCCCCAACCGCTGGGTTATATCAGTGATGCCTTTAATATGAGAGCTAACCCTTTCCTCCGGGAAATACTCGTAGCCGGCTACAGTATAGAAAAGAGTCCATGCGGGTAAGGCATCCTTAAGGTTCTGATAGTCCTTGGGCCATTTCTTCGTAAAGATAGCCGCCAGGTTGGTATTATTGAGTATAAAGCATTCGTTGACCATTCTCAGTCTTATCAGCCAGGAAGTCAGCTCGAGCAGCGTATCGAGGTTGGAGGAGCCAACCACGAAGGGCTCTTCAAGACTGGGGAGTATTTCACACCTCATTGATGCCCACGTTACGATGCCCATCGTCCCCTGCGCCCCCTGGATAAGCCTGTGCCAGGAAGCCGTACCAGGCCCATACGGGGCTTTTTGCACGCCCCCGACTGCCCACTGCTCCTTTACTGTACCTGGCCCGGCCGCCTGCCCGGTTCTAAACTCATCACCGGTTCCAAAGATTACCTCAACACAAGCCAGCGGGTCTGATATATCCCATTGATACTTGGGCATGATTACAGGCTCTCTCTCGAGCATACTGCCGATAACGGTCTTCGACTTTCTCGGCAGCAGCGGCATATTGAGCCTGATGCCCTCCTTTTCCGCCGCCGTTATGAGTTCACCGAAGGTCACGCCCGGCTCGACCATGGCAACCCTGCGCGCCCGGTCGACATTGATGATCTTTTTCATTTTGCTTAAATCTACGATAACAGCCCCTCCGGTGCCGGGAACGGTGTCACCCCGAAAATGGGGAGGTCCTGAGCTCACCGGCACAAGCGGCGTTAGCGTCTCATTGGCGAGATTCACTATTTTCTGTATGGCATCGGCATTTGTTGGCTTGACCACGCATACCGGCCTTACTGAATTAACGAAGCTCATATCTCTGGAGTATTCATCCAGCGTCGCTTGTTCGTAACTTACGTTGCCAGCCCCGACAATTTTAACCAGCTTCTCTTTTTCAATCATTTTTGCCCCCTTTCGCTTTTGGCCAAAATTAAATAGCTATACCTAAAAGAACGCACACCGATATTACTGGTCCAGGTTGGTTTTAAAAGTTGGATATTTTCAGACGACAACAACATTCTTTCTTCCGAGATAGTAGTTTACTTTGCGCCCTATTGTTCAATTAGCCCGCCTCTTCCATACGGATACAGGCCGGAGTTTATGTGGAGGACTCTAGTTTTCGCTTTTCTGGCGATTCTCTTGCGCCTCCTTACCAGACGTAACTGGTACAGAAGTGACCCGAGGGTTGTGCCAGCTAAAATATAGTCCATCGGAGGCCGCCAGTCAAGTTTTGGCATTAAATCAAGGCAGACTTATAGCTAACAATTAACCGACTTGGTACTCGATTGACAATCTGCTAGATTGTGGAATCCAAGCAGATTGTTGTCAATGCTAAACGATGTTCCCGGAAATTGTATTGACGGCGATAACGATCTCTCCGGGTAATCGGAACAATCTGACCTTTTCTTTGCTTTTTATCTGATATCCTGCGTCAATTAAGGATTGTTCTACATAGATCGGCCTGCAATCAACATATTTTGGCCATTTGTTGTGTATCCATTCATAGAGTTTTAAGAATATAGACTCCCCATTCTCTTTTGACATGCTAACAACCCCAAGCCTGCCCCCTGGCTTTAGCACCCTCTTTGTCTGTTCAAGCACCTTCGGAATCTCAGGCGTGTCAAAAAGCTCAAGGGTAAAGCTTATAAAAACGGCATCGAAAGTGTTGTCATCAAAGGGCAGACTCGCTGCATCCCCACAATATAGCTCAGCTCCCTTTGCGAGCCCCGCCTTCTCCAGCCTTTTCTTCGTTATTTCCATCATGCCGGAGGAAATATCGATGCCGTAGACTTTTCCCATTTGGCCGATGGATTCTACTATCCGCTTTAGGCAGCGTCCCGTGCCAAAGCCAATTTCCAATACCGTTTCCCCTTCCACAATCGACAGGCGTTCCAAGGCTATTTCCGCATACTTTCGCTCGAATGCCCACGTCAGGTAGTCGTAATACCTGCTGATCCTGTCGTAGGACCGCTTAGCTTCCTCTTTGGTTCTGGAAACAGGAAGTATGCCTGGAGCTTTTGAACTGCCTTTTTCTTTATTCATGTCTCCTGACCTAAGCCTATCATACCTCGGGCTAGGCATAAAGAGCATGTAGCTTCTACTGAGAGTGCGGCGAGGCTTAATAAAATGAGTGAATGGACAATATGCAAGTTTGGTACCTTGAGAATCGCCAAAGTTCCATGATCTGTTCCCCGAATTCTGGGCCAAAGCTGGGGGCAAGTCCAAAGACAATAACTCTAACATAAGACCTGGTACAACTACTGAGGGCAGGTCACCCGAAGCAAAGTCTATCTTCCCTGCGCTGCGTTAAGTATGAATCTCTCTTTTTTACATCCATAAGATGCTTTTACAAATGTCATTTATGGTATAATCAACTTTAATTGACACGTTCTACCTAAAAGTTCTATAAATATCTAACGATTAATTTTAAGGTGGTCTCAGATGAAATTCACTATTGACATAGATAATGGCGGAACCTTTACCGATGGATTTATTACCGGTGATGGAAGAATAGAATCTGTTAAGGTAGATACAACACCCCACGATTTAACGGTATGTTTCCTTAAATGTATTGAAGAAGGCGCCGGGAAGTTCGGGCTCACCGTTCCTCAGTTACTCCACGAAACAGAAGTAATAAGGTTTTCTACCACCCACGCTACCAATACTTTAATACAGAGGTCGGGCCCCCGTTTGGGGTTGATTGTGACCAGGGGTTTTGAAAAAAACCTCTACTCATCAGATGCTAAAAGTCCGGCTCTTGATTTCATTGTTCCCGCTGAGATGGTCGTTGGCATTGACGAGCAGGCGGGTAAGGATAATGTGGATAGAGAGCAGGTAAGGTTGGCCATCCGCAGCCTTCTGGGGCATGGGGCGAGGATTATCGTGGTCAGCCTTTATCGCACCCATCTGGACCCAGCCAACGAGCTGAAGGTCAGAGAGATAGCCGATGACGACTATCCGAAGCACTATTTGGGGGCTGTTCCGCTGCTGCTTTCCAGCGAGGTTAGCACTACTAACGATGACGCTTCCAGAACTAACGTTGCACTGTTAAACGCCTATTTTCATCCGGACATGGTACGTTTCCTGTATAAGGCGGAAGATGATGTTAGAAAGTTGGGTTACCGTAAGCCTCTCCTGGTCGTCCATGCCGATAGCGGCGTAGCCAGGGTCGCCAAGACAACCGCCATTATGACCTATAATTCCGGGCCTTCGGCCGGTGTGCTCGGCACCAGTTACCTGAGCCGGATATACAACCTGCCGTATGTGGCCAGCATGGATATCGGCGGAACCAGCACCGATATCAGCCTGGTAATCAACGGACGGCACGGCTATAAGCGCGAGACCCTGCTGGAGGGTATACCTGTCAAACTACCCGTAATCGAGGTTTATCCGACGGCCGCCGGCGGCGGCTCGATAGCCAGACCAAGAAATAAAAAACATGTGCAGGTAGGACCGGATAGCGCCGGGGCTGTGCCTGGCCCTGCCTGTTACGGCCTCGGTGGCATGGAAGCGACGGCTACGGACGCCTGTATTGTTCTGGGCTATATTGACCCGGACTACTTCCTGGGCGGCAAGCGGCGGCTGGATGCGGGCATCGCCAGGGAGGTTATTAACGATAATCTGGCCAAACCGCTGGGCCTTTCCGTGGAGGAATGTGGCCGGCTAATAACAGAGGCCATGGAGGATATCTGCGCTGAGGATATAAGCAATCTGATAAAAAGAGGCGGGTACAATCCTGCCGACTTCGTTCTCTTTTCCTTCGGCGGGGCCGGGGGCCTGTATTGCTGCGATATTGCCGACAAGGTGGCCATACCCAAGATATACTGCTCCCGGTTCAGTTCCGTGTTCAGTGCTCTCGGTTCCTCATGCGCCGATGTCCTCCACACTTACGAGTCTCTATCGATGATGCCCCTCAAACGTCAAACCAGTCAGTCGCAAATACAGGGATTCAACAAATTAGTAAAAGGGCTGATGAACTCGTTGCTGCGAGACATGAGAGGAGAGGGGTTCCCACCGGATAAGGTGTCTTTTTCCCTGGAGCTGGAAATAGAATCCGGCGCTACCCCCATTCCACTTGAATCCCCCGTGTGCCTGCTCGAAGGGCAGGAAGACATCGATAAGATTCTTGATGCTTTTACCGCGCGAAACAATCTCGGTGCGGTCGACGAGTTGAAGATACAAATGTTCAGATTGCGAGCTACCAGCCCCGCCGTCCACCCGGAACTTCCCTCCCATGAACCGGTCGGGGTAAATCCGGAGAAGGCATTGAAAGGACACAGGGACGTATACTGGAAGGATGGCCCCATCCGGACGGCAATCTACGAGCAGTCGAAACTCGCGTGCGGCAATCTTGTTCCGGGACCGGCCATCATCGAGAGCGCTGATACGACGATACTGATTCCCAGGGGTAAGAAGTATACCGTTGATAATCTATTGAACGGCGTTATAGAGCTGGCCTGAGAAGGAGGCACTGATGGGTAACAAGAGGCAGATAACCGAATATCTGGACATAGACCTAGAAAAAGAACTCTGGTGTTGTAATCGTTGCGGACATGAGCTTATCTCTGCCAGAGAAAATTACAAAAAAGGGTGCGCGGTCTATATCAGAAAAGACCCGACGACAATCTATAACTCACCGTTGAAAGGGCCCTTTAGCTTTGCGCCGGACCCGACATGGGCCATGCTGGTGGAGTTTTATTGCCCCAACTGCGGCGTCATGGTCGAAAACGAAATGCTGCCGCCGGGTCATCCTGTTACCTACGATATCGAACTGGATATCGACAAATTAAAAGAAAAATACCCGTCAACCGCTAGAGATAAGAAATAGGCGATAAGGCAGGTGAAATGATGAAGGTTTCTCTCGATGTTGATATCGGCGGAACATTTACAGACCTGTTTCTCAACTACGATGGCAAAACGGTTTTTACCAAGACACCCACTACCGGGTACAACCTTTCCGTCGGTTTCATGCAGGCAATAAAAGATGCGGCGGCTCTGCTTAAAATTCCCGTTAAGGAGTTGCTGCAAAGCACCGAGGTTATCAGATATTCCACGACCATCGCCATGAACACCCTGCTGCAAAGGACCGGCCCCAGGCTGGCACTGATAACCACGGAAGGCTTTGAGGATATTGTCCCCATCGGCAAAGGGGCATCATGGTCAGACCAGCTGACCTTCAGAGAAATCAGGAATCTGGCACGTATCGTCAAGCCCGAGCCGATCATCTCCAGAGAGATGACGGTGGGTGTTAAGGAAAGGGTCAATTCCCGGGGGGAGATTATCAGGCCGCTGGATGAGGAAGACTTGTTGGAAAAACTGCAATACCTGGTGGACAAGGGGGCCAGGGGTTTTGTCGTCAGCCTTCTTTTCTCGTACACCAATCCCACCCATGAAAAACGAATTGCTGAGATTATCAGAAAAGAATACCCCGATTTCTACCTGGGGGCCATGCCAGTGGTGCTTTCTTCGGAAGTAACTCCTAAGCAGAATGAGTACACGCGTACCGTGACGACGATACTGAATGCTTACCTCCATTACTCCATGTGGGAGCAAATTTCCGGTACGGGTGATGAACTCCGCAACTACGGGTACGATAAGGTCGTTATGATGGTACATAACAGCGGCGGTATGGCCGAGGTCTTTCGCACTGCTGCCATCCAGACCTTTAACGGGGGTCCGGTGGCCGGGCTAATCGGTGGAGCGAATGTTGGTAAGATATTAGGATATGACAATATTGTGGTCAGCGATATGGGAGGCACCAGCTTTGACCTTGGCCTGGTGGTTGCCGGCAGCAGCCGGTTCTACCAGTACCACCCCCTTATCGACCGCTGGTGGGTGGATATGACTGTCCTGGAGACAAGGTCTATCGGTGCCGGTGGAGGTTCTATTGCCTGGCTGAACCCCGTCATGGGTAATCGATTGGAGGTCGGGCCTCAGGGTGCCGGTTCCATGCCGGGGCCGGCCTCTTACAATCTCGGAGGGACCGAACCCACCGTTACCGATGCTGACATTGTGCTGGGTTATATCAATCCTGACTACTATCACGGCGGGCGCATGGGAATGGATAAAAGAAAGGCGGTATCCGCCATAAGGGAAAAGATTGCCCGTCCCCTGGGGATTGAGGTGGTAGAGGCAGCCCTGCTGATTAAAAAAATAGTGGACGCCAATATGGGCGATACCATCGCTAAAGAGACATTCCTCAGGGGTTATAAGCCGAGTGATTTTATCTTGTTTGCGTTCGGCGGCGCCGGCCCCACTCACTGCTGCTGCTACGGTCCGTACGCCGGGATAAATAAAATGGTCGTCTTCCCGTTCTCGCCGGTCTTCTGCGCCTTTGGCTCCAGCACCATGGATATCCTGCATCTCTTCGAGCAATCGCTCCGCCTGCCCCTCCTGGCCCCGGGGACAATGAGCCCCTTCAGCGATTACGATGTCTTCAATAACATGGTGAAGAGCTTACAGGAGAAAGCAATCAAGGATATCACCAACGAGGGATTCCCGGTTGAGTCGATTAAATTCGGCCTTGAGATAGAGGCCAAGTACGGCGGACAGCTCAACATTCTCCGCTTCATGTCGCCGCGCCTGTTTATTAACAGTGAAGCCGATGTCAGGACGGTATATAAAGCCTTTGAGGACGAATACTGCCGGGTCTACAACCGCATATCGGCCTACCCGCAGGGAGGTGCGGACGTGCTCAATCTGATACTGCGAGCCACCGTGGACCACCCCAAACCAGAACTCCCTAGCTATCCCCTGTCCGGGGAGAAGCCGGATAAAGAAGCGTTGAAAGGTGAAAGAGAGGCATACTGGACGGAGTACGGCTCCTTCCGCCCTACTCCCGTCTATGAGGCGAAACTGTTGAAACATGGCAACATTATCGATGGGGAGGCGATCATCGAGGCGGAAGATACCACCATCGTATTAACGCCGGGTTATCGACTTTCCGTAGACAAATATCACAACTTTATCATTGAGAAGGGAGGATGATATGAGGCCGAGTCCGCAAAAACTGCTGCAATGGATTAAGCCGAGTCCACCGGATGATACAGAGATAGAATGCATGAAATTACTGCAACCGGGTGATTATGAAATTTATACCGAAAAGCTGAATAACTTCCTGCTCGAGTCCAAGGAGGTCTTCATTAAACTGGGTGTCAGCAGTATGCTCCGCTCCGGAGACGTAGTCACGGGCATCTATACGCCCCGAGGCGATATGGTGGC
>DATLAD010000159.1:0-11858 GCA_035527575.1 Dehalococcoidales bacterium | reverse complement strand
TACGGGCTAAGCCGCAGATGGTACGAGGGCGGCAGGGTGGGAAAAGATAACACACGACGGGGCGGAGTGGCCGGGGGGAAATTAAGGGGCGGATTGCTTCGCTGCGCTCGCAATGACAAGGGGGCGGGGGGTTAAAGGGATTCCAGAGGTTCAGGGGCGGGGGGTTCGGGGAGATTCTGAGGACGGTAGTAGTCGCGGACATATTTGAAAATTTCCACCAGTGTAGCCGTCAGCGGCCCGATTAACAGTATCCCCCAGAAACCGGCGATATAAGCCCCGAAGACAAGCAGCACTATCATCACGGCGGGGTGGATGCGGAGGTAAGCGCTCTGGATTTTAGGCACGAGCAGATTATTCTCCACCAGCTGGATACCTACATAAAGTACTGCCACCCATATCGCTTTTTCCGGAGCTATCGCTATGGCGACAACCACTGCCACCACGCCGGCAATCCACGGCCCCAGCGTCGGTATAATCTCGCCCACGCCTGCCAGCAGAGCCAGCGCCAGTGAAAACGGGATTTTAAGCAGCAGCAGCCCGACGAAAGAGAAATACCCGACAATAAGTCCCAGCATCAACTGGGCCCTGATATATCTCCCCATTACCCTCTCGATAATAACGACCACGTTCCGGCCATGCCAGGCGACGCTGGCAGGTAATCCCGAGGATAAACCCTTCTTCAACCTGTCCGAGTCCTTCAGCAAATAAAAAAGGAAAAAAGGCAATACGGCAAAACCAAGAAACATGCTGAAGTTACTCGGGATGGACGAAATCGAACGCAGTAAAGTATCACGAATGGACTTACCCAGAGAGACACCACCCTCAATAAGCTCCCGGCTCAACTCCTCCTGTATTTCCACGGGCAAATTCTCGATTACCCCTTCAATCCACTGCTGCACCCGCAGGACGCTCTGGCCGATGAAGTAAGGGGCGCTTTGTACCAGCGATATTGAAGCATCGATAACCGCCGTAACCACGATGTAGACAAAACCACCGATAAGGGCAATAAGCAGGATAAAGATGACCACAACGGAAAAGACCCGTTTAAAACCGGGCCATTTATTACGGGGGGGCAGGAGCTTTTCCAGCCAGAATACTACCGGCACTAAAAGGTAGGCCAGGACCAGTCCGATGGCAAAAGGAAGCACAAAGGTTCTCCACAGGTAGAGAACCCAGATAAATACGATGATACCCAGTACTAAAGCTACCAGGCGCCAGTGTTTAGCCAATGCATTCGTCAATGATTACGGTACTCGGCTGATTATCTGACTCAGGCTTCCTTTGAGCCGAGCTTCTCCCTCACTTTCTTCCCGGCCTCTAAAGCTGCATCCTTAGCTTTTTCGGTTACTTCACCGGCTTTTTCCTTGATCTCTTCCGCCTTTTCCCTCAACATAGCTCTGGTCTCCTTGCCGGATTTAGGGGCATAGAGAAAGCCGATAGCCACACCGGCGATAGCGCCAATAATAAACCCGATTGCAAAGCTGCTTCCAGAATCTTTCTCACCCATTTTAATCTTCCTCCTTCTTTCTCTTAAATCGACTGACCAGGCCGATTGCCTGCCGGATACCCTGAACGAAAGCGGCTACCTGGGCCAGAGGCTTAGCCACTTCCTCTTCCACGCAAGAAGAGATATTTTCCACGGTCCGGGTAGTTGCTTTCAACGAGTTGAGAATTGGTGCTAAGCGGAAATAAAGTAAAAAAGCCAGAACTACCAGGATTATAACGGCAACCGTTGCCCCAAGACCGAAAATACACACCACCAGGTCACGGAACCATTCAATGCTCACGGTCATTACCCCCGTTTCTAAGAATTGCTATAAGCATTGTAACCCCCCCAGCTCACTCTGTAAAGGGAATACAAATAATAATCAGAAATCGTTCCGTGGAAGACTCCGCACAGATTTTAAATAAGAGGTATCATTGTGGCTGGTGAGGACCAAACGCCCGTCACCGAAATCAAAGCGGGTAATACCGCCGGTATCCAGCCTTATATTCCAGAACTGGTTATTTCCCAGCCCCAACAGGGCACAGATAAGCACTTTATTCACCACGCGGTGCGACACGAAGACGACTCTCCCCTCCCCACATCTCATCACCGCGTCCTCCACGAAAGGCATAGCCCGGCTCCTGACTTCCTCCAGGCTTTCACCGCCGGGGATTCTCACCTGTTCGGGGGTATCCAGCCAGTCCCGATAAAGCTCCCGATAGCTTTCCCTGACCTCTTGATGAGACAGGCCCTGCCACTCCCCGTAATCTAAATCGATGAGGTTCCGGACGGTATTTATATCCAGTCCCTGGGGTCGGGCAATAGCTTCGGCGGTCTGCACGGCGCGCTTCAGCGGGCTGGAGTAAACGAAGTCGATTTTCTCAGCACCCAGGTATTCCCCCAGCAGCTCCGCCTGCCGCAGCCCGGTCTCGTTCAACGCGACGTCCGCCCGGCCACGGAAAACCTCACCCGCATTCCAATCGGTCTCGCCATGCCTTACTAAGATGATTTCTATCATTTAAACCCCGGATAGACACTCCCTACTTCTTTTTCTCTTCCGCCTTCTCCACCTCGATGGTGCATTCGGTTACCAGCGCGGCGAATGCGCCGATTGCCGCCAGCACGGGTGCGGCCAGGATGCCCGCCACGGCCACCGGCGCTCCGATGGTAAGTGGGATATCAAACACCGTCCTTCCCTCATGCAGCAGGCGTACCCTCCTGATATTGCCTTCGCGTATCAGTTGTTTTACCTTGTCGACAACCTGACCACCCGAAACTGTAAACTTTTCACTCTCTGCCATAATCACCTCCTGCTTCTCTGCATATTAGTTAAGTGTTTAGCTACGTGTCAAGTAATACTTACTTACAGGTCTTTTTACTCTATTTTTGTTCATACGGTTTATAGCTATACCTCACCCCTGACCCCTCTCCAGCCTGTGGCATGGTATCACGCCTGAATTCTCATTGGCTGGAGAGGGGAGTATAAGAGAGAGAGGGGGGCGAAGCCCCCTCTCAAAACCTCTCCCCCTCTCTGACCAGTTAAATGTAACCACTTGCGCAGAGAAGCAGGTCGGAGAGGGGGATTAAGGGGGAGAGGTTAAGATGGAGCCCTGTTAAATATTAAGATAAATGAATGCGAACAGAGTCGCCTATCTGCCGCTATTGAATAATCCGTTTTTCGTGATATACTGGTGGCATACAGGAGGTTAACTTGAACAGCAAAGATTTTCTTTCCATCTCCGACCTCACCCCCGATGATATACGGCGGCTTATATCCAGCGCCGTAACTATGAAGAGCGAGGGATGGAGCTCCCTGCTGAGCGAGAAGGTGCTGGTGCTGATGTTTGAAAAGCCGTCAACCAGGACGCGGGTGAGCTTCGACATAGCCATGCGGCAGATGGGAGGATACTGCCTTTACCTGTCTCCGGAGGAGGTGGGGCTGGGGAAACGGGAATCAGCCCCCGATGTCGCCCGGGTGCTCAGCCGCTATGCCAACGCCATTGCCGCCCGCACCTTTTCCCACCAGACCCTGGAGACTCTGGCCAGGTACGCCAATATACCCGTGATAAACGCTCTGTCCGACCTGGAACACCCGTGCCAGGCCCTGGCCGATATTCTCACCATTTACGAGCATAAGGAAACACTGGAGGGCATGACCCTGGCCTTTGTCGGCGACGGCAATAATACCGCCCACAGCCTCATGCTGGCGGCTTCCCTCATCGGGATGAACTTCCGGATAGCTTCTCCCCACGGCTACCAGGTCCAGGAAAGAATATCGCAGCAGGCCCGGGAATACGCCGCCGAAAGCGGCGCAGAGATATTATGCACGGAAGAACCGCGCCGGGCTGTCACCGATGCGGATATCATTTATACCGATGTCTGGGCCAGCATGGGGCAGGAATCCGAAGCCGAACAGCGACGGCGGGTATTCGCCGCTTACCAGGTAAACACCGAACTGCTCTCCCTGGCTAAGGAAGACGCCATATTGATGCATCCGCTGCCCGCCCACCACGGCGAGGAAGTGGCCGAGAACATCCTGTATAGCCCGCAGTCGGTGGCCTTCGACCAGGCTGAAAATAGACTGCACGCTCAGAAGGCGCTGCTGGCGGAAATGCTGGGCGGCCTGGAAATATCGCTGCCCGATTATCATTAAAGACGGAGGCAATATGTTTAAGAGTATCATAAGCCGCGGCTGGTATCCGGCTATAATCACCGCCATTGCCGTCGTCAGCCTTATATACGAATTATCAATCAATATCATGATACCTGTCCTGGTGGTCATCCTGTGTATCGGGCTGATTGTAGCCATCATCAACGCCAGAAAGAATCAACTCGAGTTACAATCGATGAGGCTGACACAGCTATCGGCCTATTTCAACCGGCGTTTCATGGGCAATTCTTCGCTTTCCGTCTTTGCGGTGATAGACAACCTCTTCGGCATCGAGAACCCTCAGGTATGGGAATGGGCCAGGGGCTGCGAAATGGCGCAGCGCATTTTCAACTCGTGGTCGGACCACTTTGCCACGAGGGTGGAAACCGACCTGCGGAACCGGAGGTATTCCGTCTTTTTGCATACGCACCTCAACGAGCTATGGGCAATCAACAACCATTACTTTGATTTCACCGAGCAGTTCTGCGAAATAGCCGATAAGTTCGAAGTCCCTAAGAATGTCAGAGACCAGTATAACCGGTTTGTCACGGAGTATAACGCCTTCGTGGAGAACTTCCGTAATGCCATCGTGGAGCTGAAAACCATCGCACGGACGCAGATTGAGGCTCCCAGCGTGAAACTGGCGCGTGAGCTGCCCGGGAAGAAGTGATAGTTTATCTATCTCACTCCTGTATTTAAGTAAAATGATAATTTTTATCTACCTCACCCCCTTTGTTCCCCTCTCCTTACGAGGTGTCAAAGGAGAGGGGGAATAACAGGAAGAGGGGCTTACGCCCCTCTTAAACACCCCGTTGGGGGGTAGGGGGAAATACCACACGGGATAAGCCGGGGATGGTACTGGGCGGCAGGGTGGGAAAAGATGACACATACTTAGAATCAAGAGATTAAAATGACCAAGCCTATTGTCGCTATTGTTGGCCGGCCTAATTCCGGCAAATCCACTCTCCTCAACCGGGTTGTGGGTAAACCTCTGGCTATCGTCGAGGACATGCCGGGAACAACCCGCGACCGCAACCTGGCCAATGTCACATGGGGGGGGGTTGAATTTACCCTCATCGATACCGGCGGTCTGGAGATGGAACCGCGCTCCACCATCGCCCAGGGCATAAGAGCACAGATAGAGACGGCCATCAACGATGCCGACGTTATCATCGACCTGGTAGACGTCACCGACGGCGTGACAAGGTCCGATTTCGAGATTGCCGATATGCTCCGCCGCGCCAACAAGCCGGTGCTGCTCGCGGCCAATAAGGCGGATAATGACCGCCTTGAAATGGAAGCCCTGGAGTTTTACGAACTGGGCCTGGGAGAGCCGATAGCCATCAGCACCCATCACGGCCACGGCGTTGCCGAGTTGCTGGACAGGATAGTCTCCCTGCTGCCGCCCGCGCCGGCGGCGGAGGTGGAAACGGAAGCCCTCAAGGTGGCGATTGTCGGGCGACCCAACGTAGGCAAGTCGATGCTGCTGAATGCCCTGATAGGCGATAAGCGGGCTATTGTTGACGATACCCCCGGCACCACCCGCGATGCCGTCGACACGCTGTTTGACTTTGACGGGCAAAATGTGCTACTTATTGATACAGCCGGCGTCAGACGGCGGGGAAGAGTAAAAGCCGGGGTGGAACGTTACAGCGTCATCCGTACCCTGCGGGCGATTGACCGCGCCGATATCGTCCTGCTGGTTCTCGATGCCACCGAGACGGTTACGAGTCAGGACACACATATTGCCGGATATATGCAGCAAGCCGCCAAGGGTATGGTGATTATAGTAAATAAATGGGACCTGATTGAAAATAAGGACATCGCCGAGTGGAATAGATTAATTAAAAGCCAGTTCAAGTTTGCTTCTTACGCTCCGATATTATATACTTCGGCTAAATCAGGTCAGGGAGTAGATAGAATCATGCCTCAGGTCAGCCAGGTCTACCAGGAGAGGCTTAAAAGGTTATCCACCGCCAAGGTAAACGACGTAATACAGCAGGCGGTTGCTTCTCACAATCGACCGAGAATCAAGAATAAGCAACTTAAGGTCTTTTACGCAACCCAGGCGGAAGTGAATCCGCCAACCTTTGTCTTCTTCACCAACGACTCCAAACTCATCCACTTCTCCTACCGACGCTACCTCGAAAACAAGCTGCGCGAGGCATTTGGTTTTTCCGGCACGCCGCTTCGACTGATTTTCAAGACAAGGGGTGAATCATGATAGCTGGCCTATACATTGCCGTAGTGCTGATTGGCTATATCATCGGCTCCATACCCTTCGGCCTGATGATAGGCAAAGTGTTCGCCAAAACAGATATCAGGCAGGTCGGCAGCGGCAAGATAGGTATGACCAACGTGATGCGGGCGGCGGGTAAAAAAGCGGCGGCGCTTTCACTCATTCTCGATATGGCCAAGGGAGCGCTGGCGGTCATCTTCGCCGGGCTGATATTCAACGATTACAGTACGGCCGCCACCGGCGGCTTTACCTGGCTGGAAAGCGCCAAAGCGCTGGGGGCTCTATCGGCGATTGCCGGACACAGCTGGTCCGTTTTTCTCAAGTTCAAAGGAGGGCGGGGGGTGGCCACTTTTATCGGCGGGTTGGCGGCTTTGTACTGGCCTGCCGCCATCGTCGGTGGAGTGTTCATACTCGGCATCGGTTTCAGGACCAGATATATGTCCCTCGGCTCCATTATCGGTGCCGTCACCGTCTTCATCATGCTGATGACCTTAAACATCCTGAGAATGAACTTCTTAAAGCCGTATCCCCCGATTGAATATGTAACCTATGCCATGATATGCGCCGTATTTATCTACGTAATGCACCGCGATAATATCATCCGGTTAGTATCCGGCACAGAACGCAAAATCGGCGAGAAAGTAAAAGCCGAAACTTCACCTTCATCCAATAACCCTGTATAGCACATTCGGTCCAAACAAGAAATTACTGGCTGTAAGAAATGCAGAAAATCGCCATTATTGGCACCACAACCTGGGGAATAACGCTGGGGATACTGCAGGCCAGCAAGGGAACGGAGGTCAGGCTATGGGCAAGGACAAAGAGAGAAGCTAACAAACTCAAGAAAAAAGGCCCGGACCCGGCCCGTTTCCCCGGTATCACCCTGCCGGATAATATAGCAATCACCAGCCAGATAGCCGAAGCACTGGATGATGCGAGCGCTGTTATCCTGGCGGTGCCTTCCGCGACCATGCGGCAGAACATATCGCAGGTGGCGAGTAACCTCACCAAATCAACCATCGTGGTAAGCGTCGCCAAGGGCCTGGAGATAGGCAGCAACAAACGCATGTCGCAGGTCATCGCCGAGGAGATAAATCCCCGTTTCGTATCCAATATCTGCGTGCTTTCCGGCCCCAACCTTGCCCGGGAAATCATGCACAACCACCCCGCCGCCGCCGTGTTGGCCGCCGAAGACAAGGATACCACCAAGAAGGCGCAAAGACTGCTGACATGTCCTAACTTCTGCGTCTTTACCAATTCCGATATTATCGGGGTGGAGCTGGGGGGCGCTTTAAAGAATATTATCGCGCTCGGCGCCGGTATTGCCGACGGATTGGGTTACGGCGATAATGCGAAAGCCGCCTTTATGACAAGGGGCCTGACCGAGATAACCGCCCTCGGTATGGCGCTGGGAGCCAACCCCCTCACCTTCTCGGGACTGGCGGGACTGGGGGATGTAATCGCCACCTGCGCCAGCCCGTTAAGCCGCAACCACTACGTGGGCACGGAACTGGCCAAAGGCCGCCCGCTGGCAGAGATTATCGAATCGATGGCCGAAGTAGCCGAGGGAGTAAATACCACCCTGGCCACCCACAACCTGGCGCAGCAACTCGGGCTGGAAATGCCGATTACGGAAAAGATTTACCAGGTGCTCTACGAAAATGCCGAACCCCGCCAGGCGGCGGTGGAGCTTATGGGGGGTAATGCCAAGCACGAACTATCCGGGCGACGGTGGGGGTTATTCTCTCTTTTCCGACGCAGGAAGCGGAATTCAACGATAAAGACTTAAAGACCCGCCGCTTATTCACCCTTCCCCAGACTCTTCTCCAGCTCTTCAAACAGCCTGCGCTGCTCTTTGGTCAGTGATTCCGGCGTCACCACGCGCAGAACGACCAACTGGTCGCCGCGGCCGCCGCCATGCAAATGGGGAATACCCTTGTCTTTCAACTTAAAGACTTTGCCGTTCTGGTTGCCGGCGGGAATTTTCAGCTTGTTCTCGCCGTAAAGGGTCGGGACTTCCACCTCGGCCCCGAGAGCCGCCTGGGCAAAATTGACCGGCAGCTCATAGATAACGTTATCATCCTCTCTGGTGAAGAACTCATGCCGGGCTACCGAAACCACGACGTATAGATTGCCCGGCGAGCCGCCGCGAAAACCGGCATCGCCCTCACCGGTAAGTCGTATGCCGTTGCCGTCGTCAATGCCGGCGGGCATCTTGACCGAGATATGACGCTTTTGCTTCTGTAAACCGGTACCCTTGCAGTCCTGACAGGGTTCGGTAATCAGAGTCCCCTCGCCATGACACTGCCCGCAAACAGCCGTATTGATGAACCGACCGAACAGGCTCCGCTGTTCACGTCGAACCTGACCGGCACCGTTACATGCGGGGCAACGGCCGGGCTGACTGCCGGGCTTTGAACGGGTACCGTGACACGTGGTGCACACTTCAGTCCGGGTTATACTGATTTCCTTTTCACAGCCGAGGGCCGCCTCTTCAAAAGAGATTGAAACCCTGTAGCGCAGGTCGTTACCGTGCCTGGGCGCCTGCCGGGTAGTAGTACTTGTGCCGCTGAAAAAGTTGAAAAAGCCCTCAAAGATATCCCCGTATTCTCCAAAGCCGAATCCCTCAGAGCCCCTCCCGAACAAGCCCTCGGCACCGCTATGCCCGTACCGGTCATAGGCAGCACGCTTATCGGCGTCCGAAAGGACTTCGTAAGCCTCGTTGAGTTCCTTGAACTTCTCCGACGCGTCACCATCACGATTCCGGTCCGGGTGATACTGGAACGCCAGCTTACGAAAGGCTTTCTTTATTTCCTCAGCCGAAGCCTCACGGGACACCCCGAGCACTTCATAGTAGTCGCGTTTTACAGCCATATCATTCTTCCTATCCTGCTAAACCGTCCCCTCAAACACTTAAATCCTTCAAACGTCTTACGGAAAGCACACTTTCAATTCTATGATACTAGTGGGGTTAAATGCTTGTCAACAAAGCTAGCCCTGAAAGCATGCCTGCAAGATGGGGAGAATATTTAAAGAGGGAGAGTGGATTGCTTCGTCGTCCTTCAGCAGAAGGGCTCCTCGCAATGACAGACAGGGGGTGCGGGGAGGCACATCACGGGATAAGCAAAAGATAATACGGGGCGGTACGGTGGGGAAAAATAACAAACGAGGGGGTTGGATTGGTCTTGGGACAAATTAAGGCACGGATTGCTTCGCTGCGCTCGCAATGACAAGCGAGGGGATATTTTTTGGTTAAGCCCCCGTTTATTCAGTCGGTGGGGGCAAATCGTCGGGGCGACGCTCCGATACCTCATCCAGATAACCCTGCAATATAAGCGCCGCCGCCGCTGCATCGTACCTGGTTTTACGGTTGGTCTTCCTGGCTTCCCGAACGAGCTCTCTGGCGGATACCGTCGATAGACGTTCGTCCCGGAATTCTACGGGGACCTCGATATGACAGCGCAGCGCCGCCACGAAGGATTCAGTCTTATCCGCCTGCACACCCTGGCTGCCATCCATATTTAACGGCAGGCCGGCAATCACCCGCCCGACTTCATTCTGACAGATAATATCGACAATCTCGGCGATAGCCACTTGCTCATCGTCTCTATTTATGATGGTCAGCGGGCTGGCCAGAATACCCAGGGGGTCGCTGAGGGCCACCCCGATGCGGCTATCCCCGATATCGAGTCCGAGGGTGCGCTTTATGTCAACCTCCACATTATATCAGGCCTTTCACCAGGCGCAGGGCTTCATCCAGTTTATCTTTATCCCGGCCGCCCGCCTGCGCGAAGTTCGCCTTACCTCCTCCCCCACCACCGGTTACCTTCGAGACCTGCCTGACGATATCACCGGCATTGTAGCCCTTCTCCACAAGGTCGGGGGTTACGGCGGCAATGAAAACAGGCCTGCCTTCGCTGACGGCGCCCAGAACGACGATAACGCTCTTCAGTTTATCCCTGATAAAGTCGGCCATTTCCCGCAGTACCGGCTGGCTGGCAGTCGATACCTTCGCCGAGAGCACATTGACGCTTTTTACTAATTCCACCCTGCCCACCAGAGCTTCGGCTTCTTTTCTGGCAAGCTCTCTCTCCAGAGATAGGGTATGCTTGCGCTCTTTTTCCAGCTCGGCGGCCAGTCCGGCAATTTTATCCGGCACTTCTTCCGGCGAGGCCTCCAACGATTTAGCGATGCCTTCCAGGCTGGATAAACGCTGGTCGATATACTCCTCGGCCCGGCGGCCGGTAACGGCCTCGATGCGGCGCAGTCCCGCGCCGATGCTGCCCTCGCTGACAATGTGAAAGTAGCCGATTTCTCCGGTGTAGCCGACATGGGTGCCGCCGCAAAGCTCGGCGCTGACCACCGGCTTCCCGATGCGCATCACCCGAACTACATCACCGTATTTTTCATCGAACAGGGCGATGGCCCCGGCATCGATAGCTTTTTTATAATCGGTCTCCTCGTCGTAAACCTTCAGGTTCTGACGAATCTTCTCGTTAACGATGCGCTGCACGGCCTTTATTTCTTCCTGAGTCATGGCCGCCAGGTGAGAGAAATCGAACCTGAGGCGCTCCGGCGCGACCAGCGAGCCCCTCTGCTGAATATGCTCGCCGAGCACCTGACGGAGGGCGGACTGCAGGAGATGGGTGGCCGTATGATTGCGGGCGATGTCCATGCGCCGCTCCATATCCACCATCGCCTCTACCTGCTCACCTACACTTAGACTACCCTCAGTAATCTTCCCCTGATGCACGGTAATATCCGGCTGGGCGCGAATGGTATCGGTAACTTTAAACTTACCGTTCTGTCCGATTATTTCGCCGGTATCGCCGACCTGCCCGCCCATCTCCCCATAGAATGGCGTGGTATTTAAAACGATACCGGCTGCCTGTCCTTCCGATATGGTGCTGGCTTCCTCACCAGCTATCAATAACTTAGCGATTTTCGCCTGCTGCTGAAGGGTGTGATAGCCGACGAACTCCGTGCCTTTGACATCAAGCTTAGACATTTTCAGCTTTCCACTAATTCCTACTACACCTCCACCAACATTTACTTTGAACACCTTGCGACCTCTTTCCCGTTGCTTCTCCATCTCTTTCTCGAAACCATCCATGTCCACAGAAAAACCCAACTTTTCCACGATTTCTTTAGTCAACTCAACGGGGAATCCGTAGGTATCGTAAAGCCGGAAGGCATCTTCGCCGGAGATTTTCCTGGCCTTTTTCGTGGCGGCCTTCGACATCACGCTATCGATAATTTCCAAACCCGTAGTCAACGTCTCATCGAACCTGGTTTCCTCGGATTTAATCGTATTGATAATAGATTGCCGCCGCTGTTTTAATTCGGGATAGATATGGCTCATCTGCCTGATTGTGGTCTCGGCCAGCGCGGACAGGAACGCCCTGTCCAGCCCCAGCCTCCTCCCGAAAAGCGCCGCCCGCCTTAAGAGCCGCCGCAGCACGTAGCCCCGCCCGTCGTTGCCG
>DATLAD010000158.1:0-7463 GCA_035527575.1 Dehalococcoidales bacterium | reverse complement strand
TTGGCTTCCAGGGTCCGCCGGCAGGCTTCTACAAAATTGGGTTCGTCATCAATGATCAGGATTCTTTCCTTCTTCTTTCGGCTACTCGCTCTCTTTGTTGTGGATTTAACTGACTTCTTTGACTTTTCGGTACCCATTTTATTCTCCTCCCCTGCCATGAATTTGACCATTCTGTTCGACTGAGGACAGACTATATCGGAGGCCCCTTAACCGGGTATATTAGCAAGCTCGGCAGCCTCCAGAATATCGGGCACGATATTTTCGTTGCCTACCGCCATGATATGGACGCCGTGACACAGTTTTTCTTCCCTGATGGTCTTAATCATTCTGGCGGCAATCTCGATTCCTTTCTGGAGTCCCTTGCCTTTTTCCACAGCCGCCAGCTCATCAATGATAGCCTTAGCAACAATTATTCCTGGTACATTATTATTCATGTACCGGGCCATCCCGGCTGACGAGAGGACAATAATACCGGCCAGGATTTTGACGTTAAACTGGGAGGCATACTGCATGAAGCGGCGGAGGCTTGCCAGGTCAAATATGCCCTGGGTCTGCAGGAACTGCGCCCCGGCGGCGACCTTCTTATCGAATTTAATAAGCTGCGGCTCGATGAAGTCCGCTTCCGGATGAACGGTAGCACCGATACAAAATTTGGGAGCGGCTTTCAGTTCGTTGCCGCCCATGTCGGTCCCCGATTCCAGAGTCCGTATCATCTTTAATAATTGCACGGAATCCAGGTCGAAAACAGGCTTGGCTTCCTTGTGGTCGCCCACATCGACGGAATCTCCGGTGAGACAAAGCACGTTCGTAATGCCTCTGGAGTAAGCCAGCAGGAGTTCCGCCTCCAGCGCCATGCGGTTTCGGTCGCGACAGGTCATTTGCAGGATGGGTTCGCCGCCGAGTTCCTTCACTATCAGGCAGCCCCCTATGGAAGGGAAACGCATCACGGAACTCTGATGGTCCGTGATGTTTATGGCATCAACCCTGTCCTTGAGAAGTTCGATATGGTGAACCATTTCCGAAATGTCCACGCTTTTAGGAGGTCCGACCTCGGTCGTCACGATAAAGTCGTTTGAGCTGAGTTTCTCTTCAAATAACGAATTAGCCATTGCCTTCTCCTGCCACGGTGCCTGCTTTACTCATGATTCTTCTCGGTCGGGGAATCGGCCGGTAATTCCGGGGAGGGTAATAGCGGCGCATCTTGTCCAGCTGCTGCAGTCTTTCGAGGCGCCGGTAAATCAAGACCCAGGCGCAGTCCATGTCTTTATTAGCCTCGCACTTGCCGTTCTTGGTGCCGGCACAGGGGCCGTTGAGTATGCCCTTGGTACACCTGGTGATGGGGCAGATGCCCGCAGTGTCTTCCAGCCGGCAGTCCCCGCAGGCGGCACAGCGCTCATCCCAGACCCCCGACTCCTTGGTCATGCCCATGAAAGAGGTATTGACACCGGGTAGCACCGGCATATCCGGGAGACGCTCGGCTATGGCCTGCACGCCGATGCCGCAGCCGAGAGACATGATTACATCCACGTCAGCCGTTTTTTCATCAAGCAGCTCCAGGAATTCGGGGTCGCACTGCCTTTTCAGGGTATGTTCGGAAAAGGTATGAGCCGTGTCTCCGCTCCGTGCCTGTGCCAGCTGTAAGGCATTATGGAGAAAAGAGACCTCACGCTCACCGCCGGCGTCGCAAACCGTCATGCAGGTGCCGCAACCGAGTATTAATACTCGTTGATAAGGGGCAATCATACGCCTTATCTCTTCCAGGGGTTTTTGTTCCGCGACTATCAACTTTTCACCTCCCCCTTTATTACTGAGGCTAAACGGAGAACACTTATCTGTTCGACAAACTTGTCCAGTTCTTCGGCGGGGTCTTCCGTGGTGGTGACCAGGGCGAAAACCTGGAGTCGCTCAGGCTCGAGGCCGATTGACCCCAGCACCTTTCTGACCTTCGCCACGCGCTGTTTCACCCAGTAGGTGGTATTTTCCCGGGCACACTGTTCACCGCAACCGGCGACGAAGACTCCTTCGGCGCCTGTCTCAAAGGCAGACAGCATGTGAGCCGCCTCTACCTTGGCGACACAAAGAACCGGTACGATACTGACGCCAGCCTTGGCCCCCCTCCACAGTCTGGCCAGAGTGCCGGTGCCGAAGAGCCCGTACTGGCAGCAGAAACCGACGATAAGCGGCTTGTTTTTCCAATCGGCGGCCGATTTAATAGTATGACCGAGCTCCTCGGTTACCTGGCGTCGGTCAAACGGCTTTCTTAAAACTATCGCCTTGGCGGGACACTCAGCCACGCAGATACCACAGGCCTGACACTGGTCCGCCGGTATGCGTATGGTACCGCTGGCATCCAGATAAGGCACGTGGTAGGGGCATGCCCTCAGGCAGGTGAGGCAGGTGGCGCACTTGTCCTGGAACAGGATTTCCACGCCCACACCGCACCGCAGACACCTTCGTGCTTCATTGATAGCCTGCTCCCAGCCGTAAACAAGCTCAACCGTCCCGAAGTCTTGTGTCCTGGCTTCAAGAGCCAGACTCGGTGGCTCAACCCGCTCTATCTTCTTTATCATCTCTATGGTTTTGGGCAGCAAGTCTCCGCTCAACTTTTCCCTGGCCTCTTTGACAGGTAGCGGGTACCGGTGCTGAAGGTAATCATCGATGCGAAGCGCTGCGAGTCTGCCAGCCGCCAATGCCTCGGTTACCGTAGCCGGTCCGGTGACAGCGTCACCTCCGGCAAAAACCCCGGCTCTGTTGGTGGTAAGCGTGCTCGGGTCAACCTGAATTGTGCTGCCCCTGCCGATGCGGACCCCAAAATCGCTCGGGGTCTGAGGTGCCTGCCCGATAGCCGCAATCAAGGTATCAAATTCCTCGCTGAATTCGCTATCCTTGACAGGCACCGGCCGCTGCCGGCCACTCTCGTCCGGCTCGCCGAGTTCCATTCTGACGCAGGTTACCTTTAACCTTTTGTTTTCCCTCTTAATTCCGGTCGGTGTGACCAGGTATGTGATCTCTATCCCTTCTTCCAGGGCTTGCTCCACCTCTTTAGGGTCGGCGGGCATCTCGGCACGACTACGGCGGTAAAGGATAAACACCTTTTTCACGCCCAGGCGGGTTGCTGTACGCGCGGCATCAATAGCCACATTCCCCCCTCCCACTACGGCAACCCGTCTGCCTAAAGATGGCTTAATTCCCAGGTTTACCTCGCGGAGAAAGGTTGCCCCATCAATGACACCGGGACTCTCCTCTCCTTCTATTCCCATTCTGAGGCTTTGATGGGCACCGATAGTAATAAAAATGGCCTTGTAGCCCAGCTCAAACAGCAGGTCCAGAGATACTACCCGGGTATTCGTCCTGATTTCGACCCCCATGTGTGTTAATCTCTGGACTTCAATATCCAGGACTTCACGCGGGAGCCGATATTGGGGGATGCCCACGCGGAGCATACCTCCCAGCTCGGAATGGGCTTCGAGGACCGTTACAGGATAGCCGAGTTTTTTAAGATAGTAAGCGCAAGCTAAACCGGCTGGTCCAGACCCTACGATGGCGACCTTTTCTGCGTGCTTGGTCTCAGCTTCAGCCCGGACCATCCTGTCGCCACCGAATTCTACGGCGAACCTCTTCAGGGAACGGATAGCGATGGGTTTATCTACCTGAGAGCGCCGGCAGGCTTCTTCGCACGGATGAGTGCAAACATAGGCGCAAATAGAGGGGAACGGGTTGCCCGTCCTGATGACCTGCAGCGCCTCCATAATCCTGCCCTGAGAAACCAGGCCGACATATTCTCTGATATCCATATGCAGGGGGCAGGCATACTGGCAGGGAGGTACCAGGCTATGGTCCAGAGCATTCTCCGGACGATTTTCCGGGTAGCTTGTATTGGCCACATTCATCAGTACCTACCTCGAATTCTGTTAAGTGGCGACAACCGGTGGCTAACTGGTTATTCTATTATGCCACTGGACAAACGGGGCCAGACAATAGGAGATTCAACGGAAAGGCAGGGGCGTTTTTGACGGAATATCGGCCGGGAAATACCCTAATTCAGACCTGGGAAAAGTACCGGCTCTAGCCGGATTTGAGGAAATTAAACCTGTGGGGGTTTCGTTTATGGTGCTGTTATATCGTAATAATCCGCTTGCGAATGGCATACTTAATAAGGTCGGTCCGGCTGTGAATGTTGAGTTTGTTCATCAGGCTGCTTTTATACCACTCTACCGTCTTGGGGCTGACGACAAGTATATCAGCGATTTCCCGGCTGGTATGTCCTTCCGCGACCAGTTTAAGCACTTCCCTTTCCCGGTCTGTTAGCTGTTGATACGGGTCCTGTTCCCCTTCTGATGTAGTTTTCTGCTGGTATTCTTCAACAAGGGCCGTGGCGGCTGTCGAGGATAGATAGGACTCCCCTTTGTGGGCAGCCTGGATAGCCGCGGCAAGCTCTGAAAACGCTGACATTTTGGTAACAAAGCCGCTGGCACCTGCCTCGATGATAGGGATGACGTATTCGCTATCGTCATACTGCGTCAGCGCCAGCACCTTTATTCCGGGGAAATTTCTCCGCAGGCGGCGCGTGGCTTCCAGTCCACCCATAACCGGCATGGCCAGGTCCATCAGTACCACGTCGGGCTTGAGCTGCCCCACCTTTGACAGGGCTTCTTTTCCGTCCGATGCCTCGCCGACCACTTCAATGTCACTAACGAGCGCCAGCAGCGAACGGATTCCCGCCCGCACGAGGGTATGGTCATCAACTATCAGCACCTTTATCTTCTTCATCGGTCACACTTGCGTCAGCGGGACTTTCACGGTTACCTTGGTGCCCTGCCCCGGACGGGAGTTAATATGGCAGTGGCCTCCGGCCAGACTTACTCTCTCCTTAAGGGTGAATAAACCCGCACCGCGGCCGCTGGGGTCAACGCGGGTTAATTTTCTGACATCGAAGCCTTTGCCGTCGTCTTCGATATATAGCATGCACTCTTTTTCGTCGCACTCCAGCTTGATTAAGGTATTCTTCGCCTCGGAGTGCTCGAGGATATTGCCGATTAACCCCTGGGCGACTCGGAAAAGAGTCACTTCGACTTCCGGGGGGAACCGTTCGTCGGCACCTTTAAACTCGGCAGTTACATTGATTCCGTGAGCTTGAAGCGTATCCTTGGCATAGCGGTGGATGGCCGCCGGCATGCCCAGCTCGTCCAGCAGGCTGGGGCGGAGTTCTTTCATGAGCCTCACAATTTCATAGCCGGCGTGAACCGCGAAAGAGTGCGTTGTTCTGACTTTCTCTAAAAAATCGGCATCTCCGATACCCTTCATTTCCGCAATCGTCATAATAGCCTGCAGGCTCAGGGTCAGACTGGTAATCGCCTGGCTGGTCTCGTCGTGTAATTCACGGGCTATCCTCTTTCGTTCCTGTTCCTGTGCCGTCAGAGCATGTTGAAGGAGGGCCCGGTATCTTTCTCCCGCCTGTGCCAGCCGGTCATACAACCTTGCTTGCTCAATTGCCGTACCCAGATAGTCGCCAATCGACTTTAGCAAAGAGACATCATCGGCAGCAAATCGATTTGCCACATGGCTGGCGATATTCATGACTCCGGTTACCTTGTCCTTCGCCTTCAGAGGAATGCTAACAAATCCCCTGAGTCCCTCGGCCAGCACCAGGTCGGGACGGGTAATGCGTGGGTCTTTGGAGATGTCTTCCAGTATTATGGGCTCACCGATTTCAGCCGCCTGTCCCGCTATGCTCTCACCGAGCGAAACCTGCGTTTCTTCAACATATTTGGCAGATAAGCCTCTTTGCACGCGATAGCTGAGGGTTTTGGACTCTTCGTCGAAGAGCAGAATTCCTCCGATGTCGCTGTTAACAAGCTGAAGTACATTATCCAGGGCGGTTTTTAATATGGTATCCAGGTCGTGCAGTCCGCTCACGGCACTGGAAATATGGTTCAACGCTAAAAGCTGATGATGCCGCCTCAGAATCTGTGTTTCCAGCTCTCTTTCCGCAGTAACGTCTCTCCTCATCTCGACTATTGCCCTGGTGTTGCCCTGCTTGTCCTGAAGAGGATATGCCGTAATCTTGACGTAACCATGAACTCCGTGTAGTTTGACCGGATGAATAACCGTCATCATTTTGCCGGTGTTGATGACCTGCTGAAGAGGGCAGTCCCATAAAGGCTCCTGGCAGGGGCTGTCCCTGTCTTGAAAGATTTGATAGCAGAATTTGTCGATGGGTGATTCGTCTCTCTTCTGAAACCTGCTTAGTATGGCGGCGTTGGCGAACCGAGTACGGTATTCGGAGTCGACTACCAGAAGCTCATCTTCAACGGCATCTATTATCTCCTGCAGGTTCGCTTTCAACCCTGCGTCTTTCACACCCTGCATCCCTGTCCCTTTTTTACTCATTGCCGTTTCGACCTTACATAAATTAAGGTACAGCGACAACCGGGTATTGTCAAGATGAAATGATAGAGTTATTGCATTCTGGCTACCGGGTCAAAAGCTGAATTTAAAATATGCCTTGAAAGTTCTACCTTTTATCCTGCACGGCCTACCATGAAGGTCTCGAACTGCGGTAGTCTATAATACGGGGGAAGGTCATTGACGCTTACTCTATCCTTTCTAGTTTATGAAATTCTAACCCAGTCCGGAGGTATTGAACAAAACGCCCTTATGTGCAGCCCTATAGAAATCAGCTTTGTCAAGATGGTAGATGTAACCTACGAAAGGTCCAGGGCTCAATAGGAGTTGAAGGATGCGATTTTATCTATTGGCTCCCTGCCATGTTCTGAACGTACCTTTGCTTTATCGTAATAGCCCAACGCTATCAGAATGTCTAGCTTTTTATGCGATGGAATATTTAATATTGGTTTTACCGCCCGTTCATTAAACCAGCCTATCCAGCAAGTTCCAAGGCCTAAGTCCTCAGCTTGGAGTACAAAATGCTCAACAGCTATCCCTACATCTATAAGGTAATATTTTGTGCCTCGGAACATCCCGCCAATTTTTGCCAGAAACTTGGACTTTTCGGAGACGACGACAACTATAACTGGTGCCATCTTGCAAAATGAATTCATCGAATAAATGTCGCCGAAAGCAGCATCGCATAGCTTATTCTTTAATTGCCTATCATCCACAACTATAAATTTCCACGGTTGTGAATTGCAGGCGGAGGGAGCTAACCTTGCCGCCTCAAGACAGGACATTATCTTTTCTCGCTCAACAGGTATATCCAGGAAATCCCTCACGCTTTTTCTGTGTTTTACCAAGTCTAAAAGAGCCATAATTTTGCCCCTTTGTACTTAATATCGGTGCCATACCCTGATAATCAATCCTAGTTCTCGCGGGTGTCTTTGTCAATGACTCCTGAGCGCGCAGTTTTTCATATTCAGCCTTGCCGCGCTAGCGGCCCTTGGCCATGCACAGTGTAGTTAAGACCTTAAAGATGGAGACAGCTTGACGAAGGACTAGAGTAACAA
>DATLAD010000157.1:0-2651 GCA_035527575.1 Dehalococcoidales bacterium | reverse complement strand
GGCGCTCGGCAATCTTAAAATCCGTATCGTTCGATTTTGGTGCATGGCTTATTCCTCTTTAACCTCCGTGCTGGGGGTGACGTCGGATGGCAATAATGGACACCAAACCTTTCATGCTGCCAGCAGTCCCGCATAATATCTTTGCTCATAGACCACCGGTGACAGGAAGTCGAGCCTTGCCTGCCGACGCTGCCTGTTATAAAAGATCTCAATATACTCGGTAATATCCTGTATCGCTTCCTGCCTGGTCCTGTACTGGCGGTGATGGACAAGCTCCTGCTTGAGCGTCCCCCAGAAACTCTCCATCGGCGCATTGTCAAAGCAGTTCCCTTTTCGGCTCATCGATGCCTTCAGGCCGAACCGGTCCATGAGGTTTCTGTACTCATGTGAGCAGTACTGGCTGCCCCGGTCAGAGTGGTGCATCAGCCCCTTAGCCGGGCGTTTGGCGGCTACGGCCTTGAACAATGACTGGCTGATCAGATTCCTTGTCAGGCGCTCTCCCATCGCGTAGCCCACGATATCACCGGCATAAAGGTCCTTATGGCCGGCAACATACAGCCAGCCTTCATCAGTGGGCACATAGGTTATATCGCTGACCCACACCTTGTTCGGGGCCGTAACCTTGAATTGCTGTCCCAGAATATTCTCAGCTACAGGAAGGTTGTGTTTCGAATCCGTGGTAGCCTTGAATTTTATCTTCTGTTTACAGCGTATGCCCAGCTTCCTCCGAATTCGCTTGATCCGACAAATGCCCACCCTGATACCGTGCTCTGCTAAGTCATACTGCAACTTCTCGGCGCCGCAGACCTGCCTGGTCCGCTTATGCGCCGCTCTGATCTCAACCTCAAGCCGAGCTTCTTCTCTGGCCCATTTCGATAATGGCCTGGCTAACCAGGCATAATATCCGCTGGCTGATACGCTCAACATACGCCCCAGGAGCGGGGTAGGATAATCGAGCCGCAGTTCCTTCATCGACGCGTACCGGGTAGCGACTCCCTGGCAAAGTACGCGGCTGCTTTTTTTAAGATATCCCGCTCCATCTTCACTATCGCCAGCTCTTTCTTCGTCCGGGCCAGTTCCATCTCGACTTCAGTTAGTGGCCGGTATGTCTTGCCCACGTCTCCAAGCTTACCAGCCTTGTAAGCCTTGACCCAGTTCGCCAATGTCGATGTCGGCAAAGACAGCCGTCGGGCGGCCTCTGCCCAGGATAACCCCTCCTCCGTTACCAGTTTCACCGCTTCTTGTCGAAATTCCTTCGTGTACCTTCCTTGCGGAATCCCTTTCAATCTGACACCTCCGTCTTTCTATTCTACCTGACTTTGGTGTCCGTTAAATCCATCCTACCTCACAGCGGGCTATGGCATAGGCTAGTTTTTCGTCTTTGGTGCGTGCCTTAAGCACTGCTAGGGCTAATTCTTGGAATAGGTCTTCCCGCTCTTGACGTGGCACTTTACGAGAAAAGATATAAGCCATTTTAAGAGCGTTTTTAGCTTCAGTGCTTAATGACTTTATAGTCTTCAGGTTAACTTCTACTTTTTCCCTGAAGTCTTCTCCCTCAACGGGTAAAGCAGAAGATAACATCTTGGATATGTTACGATAGGTAACCTTATTTGTGATACTCATTTTGTCCTCCCGATTGTTTTTAAGGTTACCCAGATGGACTAGCTTCAATATTCAATTTTTAATGTGCTATGAGTAAATGAATACCCTACAATATAATCATCTAACAAAAGGAACGTTTGTTCACGAAAAGGAACTAGCTATTTCCTCAATGTTTTTCGTAAATGATGATAAATCGCATATCTGAATATTATTGAAGGATAAAAAGAAAGCCAGCCCAGAATTTAGGTTCTGGGCTGGCATTGAGCCTCCGCCTGTTTCCAGTTTATACAACCATTGGAGATATTGCCTCCGCCGGTGTCCTATTCCACTGAACTCCCTACGGCTTCACCATCGCCATGGACATTGTCCGAACTAATACCACCTTGGTTCCGTCAAAAGAGAGGCTGCGCCCCTTTTAGGGGTGGCTCCGGCGCTGAAGTCGGTATTGTGTCTGACGTCTGCAGGCCGAAGAACTAACCCCAACATTGTTCTTTAGAGCCTGACACCGCTTCTGCTGGCCGTCTGACGCCGGCTCAGGCTTCACTAAATCGAATTCTGAGCGCCTAAAGACCACAGGCCGAAGGATTATCCCCAGAGCCCGAGCACGGCGGTGCCAGCGTTTGTGGAAGAGTCGCTGCAAAAGAAGAGGCGGAGTTGGCCGGCCAAGTACCAACTCTGTGGAAAAGTTCAGCAGCATTCGGACCCTTAAGGGAACGCAAAGCCTCCATATCTTCCCGGCCACTCGGGGGCAGAGACTTATTATTTACAAACGAACGCAGGGATATCTTCCGACCGGTACGGCTGGAACGCCCCACCTACCGGGAACGCCGCCGTCTCAAGGCTTCGTAAAACTCGGGGCTGCTCTTTTCGTATTCCCTTCCGCCGAGGACGCACTTACCGCGGCCGGTGTTCAACAGGTTCCGGATTGGTGAAAAGCTCCGGTGCGCGTCATGGACGTCCTTATCCACCAGGTGGAGATAGATTTCCGTCGTCTTGGTATCGGTATGCCCTAAAAGCCGTTTCACGTATTCCAGGTTGGCGCCATTCCG
>DATLAD010000156.1:0-5639 GCA_035527575.1 Dehalococcoidales bacterium | reverse complement strand
TAGCGAATCATGCGGATAGCCTCGGGTTCGTCGATTTTGGCCTGGTTCTCATTGATTACCGGCAGGCGCATAGCCCCGAAGCCGAGCGCCGA
This sequence comes from Dehalococcoidales bacterium, assembly GCA_035527575.1. GTDB lineage: Bacteria > Chloroflexota > Dehalococcoidia > Dehalococcoidales > RBG-16-60-22 > JAFGPF01. Next base: position 5,547 of record DATLAD010000156.1, on the reverse strand, counting down.
TACTTCCCAATCGAGTTTTCCAAATTTTCGATACTTCATCAGTCTCTCCCCGTAATGAAATTGTAAGGATACACGATATATCGTGATGCTCTGTTTTTATTTTGCCACGTTTTATTTTGATATGCAAACGGGGGAATAATAGGAAGAGGGGCTGACGCCCCTCTTAGACACCCCGCTGCGTTTGGGTGGGGAAAACTAAGGGCTAATCCGCGGATGGTGCGAGGGCGGCTTGGGTGGGAAAAGATAATTCTTGAGGGGGAGGGGGATGAATTTACAGAAACCCTACCCAATCTCCCGCAGCGCCCGGGCGAGGTCGGGGGGGAGGGGGGACTCAAACTCCACGTATTCGCCCGTTGAAGGCAGCCGGAAGCCGAGTTTACCGGCATGCAGGAACTGCCGCGAAAGATGGGGCGATTTTACGCCGTAGGTAACATCGCCGACCACCGGGAAGCCGATGGCGGCCAGGTGCACCCTTATCTGGTGGGTGCGCCCCGTTTCCGGCTTAATCTCCAGCAGAGTATAGTCGCCGACATATTTGACGACGCGGTATTCCGTGCGCGCCTCCCGACCCCGTGAGACCACCGCCATGCGCTGGCGATTCCGGGGGTCGCGCCCGATGGCCGCTTCGATAACGCCTCTCGCGGGTGTCAGCTTCCCTCTGACCAGCACCAGGTAAAACTTGGAGACCAACCGCGATTTGAACTGCTCCGATAGATTGGCTTGCGCCACGCGGTTCCTGGCTACCAGGAGCAAGCCGGAGGTATCCTTGTCCAGGCGGTGCACAATGCCGGGTCGCAGCGAATCGCCGTTTTCCGCCAGTCCGGGGAGATAGTTCAGGACGGCGTTCACCAGGGTATGCCCCGGATGCCCCGGCGCCGGATGCACCGCCAGGCCGGCCGGCTTGTCCACTACCAGAAGGTCGGCGTCTTCATAAACGATATTCAGGGGTATATCCTCGGGAGCCAGGCGGCTGGGAGGGGTGGGGGGTACGATGATATCTACCCTGTCGCCGGCGTTCAACTTGAGGCTGGATTTAGCCGTACGACCGTTTACGGTGATAAAGCCATCGGCGATAAGCGCCTGGGCGTGGGTGCGGGAAAGCTCCGGGCACTTCTCGCTGACGAACTTGTCCAGGCGAGCCCCCGGAGTACCGGCTATAAAGCTATATTTCCTGGTCATTCCTGATATCTGTCTGTCTTAGTCAGAATAATGAGGCAGAAGGCAATTATAATAGCACCGACGACAGTCGAAGAATCGGCAACATTAAACACCGGCCAGACCTTAAAATCGAGAAAATCGGTAACGTGGCCCAGGCGAAGTCGGTCAATCAGGTTACCAACGGTGCCGGCCATAACCAGTCCCATGCCCGTCCGGACCAGCATACTGTCATAAAAAGACCAGCGGCTACGCAGCAGAAAAACGAGGACCAGAATAACAACAATGCCGATAATATCGACTATCGTTAACGTAAAGGAGTGGTCTTTGAATATGCCGAAGGCGGCGCCGGTATTGTGGACATGGATAATCCGGAAGAAACCGGCATCCCAAAGGGTCTCATGTAGTTGTAGATTCTTGGATATCCACCACTTACTGAGCTGGTCGGCGAGGACTACAAGCAGGACGATACCGCCGAAGACCACGTCCCGCCACTTATCTCGGGGGCGGTGTTCCTTTTCCATTCTTCGCCAGTAACGCCTTGCAATTCATACATAAACTTGCCTGCGGCAGCGCTTCCAATCGCTCGGGGTCGATAGGCTGAACGCAGTTATCACAAAATCCGTAGGTACCTTTCTCAAACTTGTCCAGGGCATGCTCAATTTCGGCAAGTCCCTGCCTGATGCGATTCTCCAGGGCCAGTCGCTTCTCCAGTTCCAGAGTCTCCGTGGCTTCCTCCTCCCGCTTGCCAAAAGGACTGCCCTCCCGCCGCTCCTCGGAAGTGGACGCGCTCGCATGCAACTGCACCAATTCCTCGGTCAAGCGCTTGTGCTCGCTCTCCAGTTTTTCACGCTGTTTCTTGAACTTAGCAGTCATTTCTCCCTCCGTCCGCTTCCTCACCGAATTTGAGAAAGGCTTTCTCTAGTCCCTGCCCACCTGGTTAAGTGTGTATGCTATTATCCACTAAAAAATAAAAACTAAAAAAGAAAACTAAGAAAGGCAACAGGCTAGTCTAACGATACCCTTAGCTGGCCAAAGGTACCCACCGACCGCCTGCGCCAGGGGCAGGCGGCAAAAATGAAGATCTTTTCCTCCGTAGCCACCAAAGGATAAAACATACCACCAGTGTAACCTATTTACTTCATTTGGTCAATGGGTTATTGTTACATTTTCTGGGGAAAATAGTACCGGGGACATATTATACGGAATTTATAAGGAAATGGAGCTTGAAAATACGCGCTTTGATAGAGCTAATAATATCATTGCAGAAAGACCGAAGGTCGGCAAATACACGAATGTAGAAATACCACCGGCCAGCGCATAAACGTCACCGTCCGTACTTCAGCTTGGCGAGCAGAAGCAAAGCGGCCAGGACTATCCCGATGATGTTCCAGATTATGATGGGAACGAGGCCGAGCATGAGACCGTACACCAGCCATAGAATAAGGCCCAGCAACATTGATGAATTATAGATGACACTTATCTCTCGGGCACTCTTCAGCTTATACACGCGCATTATCTGCGGCACCAGGGCGAACGTCACCAGCAAACCGGCGATATAACCTACGTAATCTACCATGTAATGTCACCAGCCTCTCTGAAAATAATATGATTCAATTGTATCACAGCCCGGACACCCGCCGTAACCACGCCGCGGCGACCCGTAAAAGTTGGGGGATGACACCTATAAACAATAGGGGATAACCATCTCCGTCTTTGCCCCGCCAGGATGTAGTATCTAATCGGGAACTATTTATTGACGGCCGGGAATAGATTCTCTTCGAGAGACACGGCAGCCTATACACACGGGCAATCGAAAGAATGCCGGGAAAGAATTAACAAATGAAAAAAATCATTTTACAAAAAGGTAACGTCCGGAAAGTTGCTCCTACCGCCCTCTACCCCCGTGCCGATACCGGAGGACAGATGAAAAAGCTAACAACTACAGTTCCATCAGCCACTAGTTACATGAAAGACGAATTTACCAGTCTTAAAGAAGCCGCGCTGGCGGTCCAGCGGATAAGACTCAGCGCCCAGCGTGAACTGGAACTGGCCAGAAAAATGAGGGCTGATGCCCAGAGATACCAGCAGGAAACCGCCACAAGAGCACGGAGCGAGGCCCAGCAGCTTATTCTGCGAACCCGACTGACCACACAGAGAGAAATCGAAGAGCTGATTCGCCAGGCCAGTGAAGAGATACAAAAGGTACTGGCCGATATCCGCGTGATAAGAATTACCGCACAGGAAGAACTGGCCGCGCAAAGGAAATTCACCGATGCCGCCAAGATATGCGCCATGTCCCTCAGCATTAAAGGGAATTACCAGAAGCCCGAGGGAAAACGGAAAAAGCAGCTAACCGCCGCGAAATAGCGGAGCGATACGCCGGTTACCTGCCCGTACACGGCGGGGCTGAATACAGCCCCGCCATCGCTTATTCAGTCCCGTATAATTCAGAAGCCTGCTCACTTTTTATCCCGTAAACGTATCCCGGCCTTATCCTGTCTTAACCTCACCTCCTGTGCCCCTTCTCCAAACAATAGCAGCGAATTTTTTTGATAATTTGTTCTGGGAAGGGGGAGGGGAGAGGTAAGAATCATCAGTCGAATGCCAACCAGACAGACTTGCTTAATTCATTTATCTCTGCTATTTTGGAAATGGCCGGCTGCTTAGTATTTCCACTCCGTAAAACCGGCCGCCCCAGACTAAGTGTAATGCTTTACTAATAATATGGATGACAGGGTGATAATCAACAGGTTGGTAGTAGGGTCGTTATCAGCCAACTGCTATATCGTGGGTTCGGAGGTTGAGGGAGAAGGCCTGGTAATCGACCCCGGAGGCAACGCCGGAGATATTAACAAAGCGATTATCGATTCGGGACTCGACATCAAGGTTATCGTGCTGACTCACGGCCACTCCGACCACATCGCCGCCCTTTACGAGGTACAGGACAGGACCGGCGCCGAAGTGGCTATCCACACCGCCGACGACGATTTCCTCGAGGGTCGCGGCTCTTTCAGTTCCCAGTTCGGTATTTCTTATAAGACCCCACCCCCGCCGGACAGGCTGCTCCGGGAAGGAGATACTATAGAAATCGGCAGCCTGAGCTTCTCGGTAATACACACGCCGGGCCACACCCCCGGCAGCATCTGCCTGCTCACCGACGATAAGGTGTTCACCGGGGATACGCTTTTCCGCCGCGGCATCGGCACCACGCTGATGCCCGGAAGCAGTCGCCGCCAGCTGATAGACAGCATTAATACCAGATTGATGGTGCTGCCGGATAACACGGTAGTGTACCCGGGGCACGGCCGGGAGACTACCATCGGCGCCGAGCGGCGGGATAACCCCTACGTAACCGGCAAGGCCCGTGATAGCTACTGGTAGATTCCATTAATAAACGCCCTTCCTTCCTTCCTTCATTCTCAGGTCTCACTTTGAGTTCATCACTTTTTAGTCTTACCCACTAGTACCCCTTCTCCAACCAATTTATCACCAATATTGTTCATTTTCGTATTCCGTTAAATATTTTTTTGGTGAATGTGATTTTTTTGTGAAGGCAACGTTGTGTTTTGTGACTCACGTGTTATCAGGCGGTACTAAAGTAATCCCATAACTTTCGTCAATAGGGTTAACCGCGTGAACAACGTAATTGACTCCATGAAAATAAAAACCAACAAACCTGATATCACTCATAAGCCGATGGCACAGCGCTATTGACCCGAAGGAGGGATAACTTGGAATCAGGATTAGAAAAAGCCTACCCCCTGTATCTCGCTACCGGTGCTGTCGCCCGGCACTGCGGGGTGAGCAAGGTGACCGTCTTACGATGGATTGAAAAAGGCAACCTGGTGGCCTTCAGGCTCCCCAGCGGCCAGAACCGAATACACCGGGATGACTTTTACGCCTTCGCGGCAAAACACAACATACCGCTCAGAGGGGTTCTATTCCGTTATGGTTAAGTAATATTTAAGGTTTTTGATATGACAAACGTATCTCAATTAGATATAGAACAAATAGAAGGACTAATAAGAAGTATTAAGGGTATGAACGACGACAATTATCAAGATACTTGGGTGGCAATTCTTGAAAGGGGAACATTAGATAAGAATGAAATAGAAAGGGTTGCTAAGAATATCGTGGCTGAAGCGATTCAAAATGCAAAACATGAACGATGTAAATTAGTACATTTAGCAATTGAAAAAATGGATTTAAAAATAGCTAACCCGATATATAAACCACGCAGGCGTTTAATATTTCGTTACATAGATATTAAGTGTGTGCATTGTGGCTCATATGAAGTAGCTAAATACGGCTGTTACAAAGGTATTCAAAGATATTATTGTTTTACCTGTTCTCGAAAGTTCAGAGATGGCATGAATTTAAAAAAACATT
>DATLAD010000155.1:0-4834 GCA_035527575.1 Dehalococcoidales bacterium | reverse complement strand
CCCCTGGCTACGGCTATATTGGGCGGTGAAGTCCAGGTACCGACACCTAAAGGCAAGCTGGCATTGAAGATATCGCCGGAGACCCAGAACGGACGTGTCTTTCGTCTGGCCGGACAGGGTATGCCCTACCTCGGAAAGTCCACACGGGGCGACCTCATGGCCAGGGTCAACGTGGTCCTGCCTACGAAACTTACAGACGAAGAAAAGAAACTATTCAGGCAACTCAGCGAGATACGACCGGCCTGATGGAGAATCGAGGTGACTATGAACAGAGACAGGTACGATAACGAGCCCCGCTACGTGATAAGCGTGGCGGCCAGAATGCTCGAGGTGCAGACCCATACACTGCGCTACTACGAGAAGGTCGGCGTCATCTTACCGTACCGCTCCCGGGGGAATATCCGCTTGTACTCGGATAGAGATATCGCCATTCTCCAGAGAGTCAAGGCACTGGTGGACGACATGGGCGTCAACCTGCCAGGGGTGGAGGTAATTTTGCGCATGATAGAGCGGGTGGGAGAACTCCAGAACGAACTGGAACAGGCGCAAGAAGAGATTGAAAAATTGCGGGGAGGTAAGTAATCATGAGACAGGAAAGATTCACCGAACAGGCACAGGAAGCTATCCAGGCATCCCAGCAAATGGCCATGCAGTACAAGCACAGCCAGTGGGATGTGGAACATATACTGCTCGCCCTGCTTATACAGCGGCAGGGGCTGGTGGGGGAAATACTGAAGGAACTCAAAGTTGATGCGGACGCCCTGAGGAACCGGGTGGAAAAAACCCTGGATGGGACACCCAAAGTTGCCTACCAGACGGGGCAGATTTACGCCACGCCGCGTATCGCCCAGCTTATGCAAAAAGCCGACGAAGAAGCCCGGAGGCTCAAGGATGACTTCATCAGCACCGAGCACCTGCTTATAGCGATGGTCGGCGAAACCAAGGGCGATGCGGCCACTATTCTTCACGATGCGGGTATCAACCAGGAAAATGTATACGAGGCTCTCAAGAAAGTGCGCGGCGGACACCGCGTCGATGACACCCGCGCCGAGAGCAAATACCGCTCGCTTCAGAAGTACGGCCGCGACCTGACCGAGATGGCCCGCGAGGACAGGCTCGACCCGGTTATCGGCCGGGACGAGGAAATAAAGCGGGTCATGCAGATACTCACCCGGCGCACCAAGAACAACCCGGTCATCGTCGGCGATGCCGGGGTCGGCAAGACGGCCATCGCCGAGGGGCTGGCCCAGAAGATAGCCGCCGATGATGTCCCCGACTCCCTGAAAGGGCGTAAGGTAATCGCCCTGGACATGGGGGCGCTGGTCGCCGGCAGCAAGTTCCGCGGCGAGTTCGAGGAACGACTCAAGGCAGTCATGGACGAGGTGAGGGAATCCAAGAAAGAAGTCATTCTTTTCATCGACGAGATTCACACCGTTGTCGGCGCAGGCGCCGCCGAGGGCTCTATCGATGCCAGCAACATGCTCAAGCCAGCGCTGGCCCACGGCGAACTGCAATGCGTGGGAGCCACGACCATAGATGAGTACCGTAAACACATTGAAAAAGACAAGGCTCTGGAAAGGCGCTTTCAGCCGGTCATCATCAACGAGCCGAGCGTGGAGGCGACCATCGAGATTCTCCGCGGTCTGCGGCCCCGGTACGAAGCGCACCACAAGATAAAGATTACCGACGAAGCCCTGGAGGCCGCCGCCAAACTCAGCCAGCGCTATATCTCCGACCGGCATCTGCCGGACAAGGCTATCGACCTTATCGACGAGGCCGCCAGCAAGTCGCGCATCGATAGCGAGAGCGCTCCGCCCGAGGTGAAGTCGCTCGAGCAGCGCATCAAGCACCTGGACAATGAAGAAGAAGCGGCTTCACAGCGGCAGGAATACCAGCAGGCGGCCGAGCTAAAGGCGGAAAGGCTGAAGCTGGAGCCGGAGTATACCAAGGCTAAGAGCGCCTGGCTGCGAAAGGAGAAAATCAGCAACGAGGTAACCGCCGAACACATCGCCCAGCTGATTTCCAACTGGACCGGCATCCCGGTATTCCAGATGCTCGAGGGTGAAGCCCATAAGCTTATCCACATGGAGGAACGTATTCACGAGCGACTCATCGACCAGGAGGAAGCCGTAGCGGCCATCTCCGAGGCAATACGGAGAAGCCGGGCCGGACTCAAGGACCCGAGACGCCCCATCGGCAGCTTCATGTTCCTGGGGCCGACGGGAGTCGGCAAGACCGAGTTGGTGCGGACGCTGGCCTGGTTCCTGTTCGACGACGAGAACGCCATGGTGCGACTGGACATGTCCGAGTACCAGGAGAAGCATACCGTGTCCCGCCTCATCGGCGCGCCGCCCGGATACATCGGCTACGACGAGGGCGGCCAGCTTACCGAGGCGGTGAGACGCCGGCCCTTCCGCGTCATCCTGCTCGACGAAATCGAGAAGGCACACCCCGAGGTATTCAATACCCTTCTCCAGATTCTCGACGACGGCAGGCTGACCGACGGCCAGGGACGGACGGTGGACTTCAAGAACACGGTCGTTATCATGACCAGCAATGCCGGCGTGGAGCTTATCAAACGCGAAGGTCAGATGGGCTTTGCCACGGCGAAAGCCGAGGCTAAAAACCAGAAAAGCTACGAGGCCATGAAGGAAAAGGTGATGGCCGAGGTCAAGAAGCTCTTCCGCCCGGAATTCCTGAACCGGCTGGACGAGATTATCGTTTTCCATGAGCTTACCGAGGAGCAGCTCAGGAAAATCGTGGACCTCATGGTCAAAGACCTTCAGAACCGACTGACGGAACGCAAGCTGAACCTCGAGCTGACGGAAAAGGCCAAATCGTGGCTGGCCAAGGAAGGCTACGACCCCATGTACGGCGCGCGCCCGCTGCGGCGAGTCATCGAGCGCTACGTGGAGAACCCGCTATCCAGCCAGGTGCTCCGTGGGGAGCTCAAAGAAGGAGACACGGTCAGGGTCGACCTCGGCAAGGACGGCCTGACGTTTAAGATCAAGGCGGCGGTTAAAGCCGCCGCCTGACAAGAGAGCCACCACAGAGGACGATAATATAACTTATTGTCATAGTCGGGCTTGATCCGACTATCCAGACCCCTCTTCTACCCCCTGGATTCCCGCCCCCGCGGGAATGACATCCTCTCTCTTTTTCCCCGGAGTGGCACTGGACTTGCATATGCGTGTATAATATAGGCACATTATGTCAGAGCAAGTCCACAAAGAGAAGCCAGCCGCCGTAGCCAGGGGCCCCGTCACTGCGGAAACGTCCGGTAATAAATCCGTCGTATGGGCCTATGTCATCGGTATAATCGGAATCATCCTCACGATAGTCATGGCAGCCGCCATCATCTATTTCGGGGATGTGCTGCGGACACTCAAGGGATTCGGCTACGTAGGCGCTTTTTTTATCAGTATCCTGGGCGGCGCCACCATTGTCATACCGGTACCAATGCTGGCGGTGGTCTTCGCACTGGGCAAGGTAATGCACTATACCTGGCTGGTGGGTCTATCGGCGGCACTGGGCGAGCTGATAGGAGCCCTGGCTATCTACATGACCGGCCACGGGGCCGGCCGGGCTATCAGCAGCAGCAAACACGGCAAGATACAATCCGCCTACGAACGGATGCTGCGTATCATGGAACGCCGGGGGCCGCTGACCCTGTTTATCGTGGCTTCGGTGGTCAACCCGTTCTTCTATCCGGCTGCCCTGGCGGCCGGAGCGTTGCGCTTCGGTCTGAAGAAATATATCTTTATCGTCTTTGCCGGCAAGATAATCAAGTGCATGACCATCGTCTATGCCGGCTACTTCGGACTCAAAGGCCTCTTCCGGGCCATCGGCATAGACCTGTAAGACTATTCCTCTTTAATTATCACCCTTATTAACTTATCGCCCTGGAACTGCGGGTTCTGGTCAGGGTCACGCGGCGTGAGACTCTCCAGGACGTCCGTGCCCTCAATCAACTGTCCGAAGACGGTATGTACGCCATCGAGATAGTGTAGCGGCACGTAGGCGATGAAGAACTGCGAGCCGTTGGAATCAGGAAACGGTGGGTGTGCCATGGATAATACTCCGGCTTCGTGCCAGTGTTTGGTAAATTCATCCTCAATGTAATAGCCGGGGCCACCCGTGCCCGTCCCGGTGGGGTCGCCGCCCTGCGCCATAAAGCCCGGGATTACCCGGTGGAAGGTAGTACCGTCATAATAACCCTGCCTTGCCAGGAAGACGAAGTTGTTAACCGTCTTCGGCACGTCTTTGGCAAAAAGCTCCAGGACCAGGTTCCCTTTCTCCGTTTCCATGACAGCCGTATACTTCTTGCCGGTATCAATTGTCATCGGCGGGGGCGAATCCCATTTCATAACTTTTACCTCCGGTGCTGCTGGTGATGGTGCCGTCGCGGGAGCCGGGGCTGGCGCCGGTCCTTTTTCCGACCCGCCGCAGGACACGACTGATAAACCCGTGACGACTAACACGGTAATAAGCAGCCAGGAAAATGCTTTAATCTTCATAGACTTGCTCCTTCCAGAATCAGCTAATTACCTCCAGATTTTAGCTCATTTGCGCTCAATAAGCAACGATTGAAAAATAGAGAAGGGGCCGGGCGAATCCTCAAACTTTTTTCATCTTGAGGACTGGCCTAGCCCCTTCGTCTGCTGGGCTGCTATCAAGCTGGGGAACAACTTGATTAACTGGTATAAGAATAGCACCTTCAATGTAAACAGGGCATAAACAACACCGGCGCCGGTATAAACAAGCCGTGAAAATATATATTTACAGGAGCCAGACACGTTCATCCTTGCCAGCTACCCGGCTTTTATGCTAAATT
>DATLAD010000154.1:0-6682 GCA_035527575.1 Dehalococcoidales bacterium | reverse complement strand
AAAATGTACCTTTACCATAACGACCTCCTTTCTTCTTTTACGACTCCTTATTCCAGCGCAACCAGGCCTGGACAGCGTTTTGGCTAGCCTCCTCGAAATCCAAAACGGCTTCTGGTGGCAAATCGCCCGTCTTGACCTCGGGGTAGCTTTCAGCCACTACTTTCCAGAACGCGTCCTGGGCCTTTTCGATAACTTCGTCGACTTTAACCACGAAACCACCCCCTTTCATATTGGTAAACCGTCGAGCTCCAACGGTTTTCCAGCTTCCAACTGGTTGGAATGGTTGGAACGGTTGGAAGGGGAGAGGCAGCCTCCCCCCCTCCAACCTTGCTACCGCTTCCTGGCCTATTTCTTTACCTTCTTACCGCCTTCCTTTTTCGGCTTGGGGGCACTGGCCTCTGGCGCCGCCGTCGCCGCCGTTTCCGCCGCCGCCTCCGCCTCCTCAGGCTCTTCCGCCGCCGCCTCCGCCGCCGCCGGCTCTTCCTGCTCGGCCGCCGGCTCGTCGCCCCAGCTTGTCATCATCGGCATGATGAGAACCCTGGGGCTGCTGGGGTGGTGGAAAGACGCCGGTGCGGCTCCGCCCGTCCACATCATCGTAACTATGCTATCTTTTTCTTTCAGGTACTCGGTGAGATAGCCCTGGTTCAGGGCAATACGGTTCGGGGCACCAACCAGGTCCAGGGCCGAGACCTTGGCTGAAACCTCTCGGCCGTCAGCCCTGGCCGAAACCCTGCAGGCGCCGTCCTGGAATTCGAAGCGAACAATGTCCTTATTCTTGCTGGCCACGTCGCCGACTCGCCGGACGGCCGTCTCCATCTCCCTGGCGAAGAACTGAACCCTAAGGATAGGCTCTTCTTTGGGGATGAGCTTCAGCCAGGCTGGGGGACTCCCGTCGACCAGCTTGACGATGACCTTGACGTTCGGGGAAAACCTAACTATCATGCCCAGCTTGCCGTCCAGGGCGACGTGGACCTGCCGCTTGGCCGTGAGTATGTCCACAAGCGCCTCGCCCTGGGGCGGTGTCCGCGGCGTTTTGGCCATCACGTGGATTAGCGTCGAGATGGCGCCGGCGGGTATGACGGTGGTGTATTCCGCGGGGAACCCAAAGGGCAGGACAATGTGGGCCATGCGGAAACCGTCGCCGGCGCTGATTTCTATTGGGCGGCCGAATTGTACCGTAATCCCGGTCAACACGGGACGCCCTTCATCTCTGGCGACATAGGGCAAGGCGGATGCTAGCGCCGGGATAAAGGCGTCGCCGTTGATATCGGCTTCGTCCTTAATCTTAAGCTCCGGGATAATCGGAAAGCCTTTGATGTTTTCCACGGGGTAGGTCCCCTCGCCGTCAGACCAGGATAGCGTCAACTTTCCGCTCTCGGAGTGTATCTGCAGCTTCTCGTATCCCGGGACGTACTTGAGCATTTTCAGCACTTCTGCGTAGGGCAGAAGGAAGGACTCATCCGCCTCGGGCATGTCAATGACGATCATGGACTCGAGGGTGGTGGCCATCAGCTGCCCATCTTTTACCAGGATGTTTTTCAGGATGGGCAGCGTGGTCTTGCGAGGAACTGCCGGCTTTAGTATCTCCAAAGCATTCCTAAGCTGTTCAACCTTGATTTCCATACGCTTAACCTCCTTTCTGGCCGTTTTTTCCCTTCTATGGCGGCCATCTCATAGAAGGGGCCGGGACTAAAACATACTCGGCTGTGCTGGTTCCTCGTGTCGTACGGTGGCCTGCCGGCGGGGTGCCGGTGGCGGTGGTGGTGGCTCGGGAAGTATGGCCTTGGGGTTCTGGGGGCTGGTGGTCCACTTGGCTTTAGCTTCCGAGATGAGCTTGTCGAGCTGCTTCTTTACTGCCGGCAGCCCGCCCTGGACGGTGTGAAAGATAGGGTCGCAGTCGGGGGACTGGAGGCCAACAATGGCTCGGTCGTCTTTCAGGGTAATGACGATCTTCAGCTCATTGCTTGGCTTCTTAGGCTCTTTCACTTCGGCTACAGCCGGTGTCTCCTCCAGCTCTTCTTCCGGTATCTCCTCTGGCACTTCTTCCGGGGATACAACCTCGGCCTCGACTTTCACTTCGGCCTTTGTCTCGGCGTCCTTTTCTTTGTCCTTCGCCATCTGTCTTTACCTCCTTCCTGGCATATAATACCTGTGCCCTAATGAGCACTTGAGTTTGCCAATTAGCGTGTCGACCTTCACGCTAAACATGCGGGCGATGATTACGGGTTCAGCTGGTACCGCCTGAAGCGTCCCAGCCTCTAAATTCAGATATGCCCCCATCCAGGTCAGCCGGCCCGTCAGAAGCTTGTAGACGAAATCTAACGCCAGGGTGGCCATCGCCTGGTTGATGACGGGGCTTTGGGCGTTGTCCTCTACCGCCTCGGCGCAGTCCTGCTGGGCCGGCGCTGGCGACGTGGACGCCGCCAAGAGACTGGGGAGCTGTAGAGAGGGCATCGGCAGCTTGAGAACGGTGTGGCCAATATCGTCAAACGCCTCCTCCAGGCCGCTGACCTCTTTGGTGTTGCCGATGAGGACCTGGCCTGACTGAAAACCGTTGCCGGCATCCAGCCACCAGTCGTTCCAGTCTAAAGAGTCGTGTATCAGCTTTCTGGCGTGGGGCGTGTCAACGCAGCCGATAATCAGCCCCCGCGCCACCCTGCGGCCGATAGCAGTCCGGTCATTGAGTATGTCGCGGTCATAAGGATAGACGCTGTAGCCTATCCGCCGGCCGTACTGGACCGCCAGGCGCTCGGCGAGAACTTGGGACTTGAACTTGCCGACATCACCCTCAAAGAAATTCTGTCTTCGTAGGTTATGCGGCTCCACCCGGTCGTGGTCAATCAGCAGCAGGTCAAGGTCGATGTTGGCCAGGATCCTACACAGACCTTCGGCCAGGAAACCACCTGTCCCACCGCAGCCAACCACGACGATTTTCGGGCGGCCCATGCTGTCGCCCATCATCACCGTGTAGCTCATCCTCGGGTATGACCTCCTCTCCTTCGAACTCTATGGCGCCGGCGAGGGCGCCGTCGAAGACGTCTTTCCAGGCTAAGGGCATGAAGTAACCGTAGACCCCCAGCCTAAGGTTGACAGTCGGCGTTTTATCCAGGTTGCCGACAACGCCGTACACCTTTAACCCAACGTCGTCGCTGTCGTCTATACCGCTGAACCTGGCCCACATCTTATTGTGAGAATGCAGGTCGAGCACTACCTGGTCCCCGCAATCATAGACGACCTTAGCCGCCTCTTTTTCCTGAGACGGGACGTGGAAGTGGTAGCCGGAGTCGCCGGTGACGGCGACGTAGTGCTCCCTCGAGATATCGGACAGGAAAAGGTCAAGCGCCAGGTCAAAGAACCGCTGCGGGATACTCCCGTAGGTAAGGATAAACTTCACCTTCAGGGGCGCTAGGCCCCGGATTTCGCAGTCGGCAACGGGGATTCGAACCTCCAGCAGCTTATTCTCCGCTTCGATGAAAAGCCCGTTGGCGGCGACGATATAGTCGTAATATAGCCCCCGCTCCCCCGCCAGGCCTTCCTGGCGGTTGATTAGATAGCCGACAGGTTTCATGTCACATCTCCATCTCCATAAGGTCGTGCACCGTGCCGTGTTTGACCAGGTCGGCCATCGGGAACCTCTTCTTCTTGTCCAGGTGCGCCCACAGGCGAATAATGTTCTGGGGGAACTTGTTTGACCGGTTGTGCAGATCCGCCGTCGGGCTGAAGAATGACGTAAAGAAAGACTGCACGATATCGGCTACCCGGGTGGGGAAGTCATGGGTGCCCGGGCAAGTCCGGCCAGTCGAAAAGACGTTGGCCAGCGGCGCCTTGTAAACGGTGTCGGCTTCTTTCGTCGGCTTCTTCTTGACCGCATAGACCCACGGTGGGCTGCCGGGCCGGCAGAGGAAAATCAGGCCTGGGAGAGGCACCATGAACCGGCGCGGCGGCGTTCCTACATCCTCGAGCAGCGCCAGCGGCCTAACCTGCGGGTCGTCGTATATGGCGATTACAGGCCCGCTCCTGGTATTCCGCCACCAAAGCGTGCGGTCAGGTAGCAGCCCGGAGCCGAAAGACAGCTCACCCGCCAGGGCATGGGCTACATCCATGGCCGAGACGACCTTCCGGGTTACGGTTTCTTCCTGGAAGGTGGTCATCACCACGGCCTGGTGATGAAAGTCCAGCCTCAGCCGCAGCGGGTCGGGCGGGATTCCCAGCTCTGCAGGAACCGCCCACTCAAAATTCTCAGGCTTCGTCTCCGGCATCTTCTTCGTCCTCCTCTCTTCCTAATTCAGGCTCTAAAGGGCACCAGTGCTCGGTCGGGTCGTAGACCGTCCGCCACCGGGCCGGGTCAGCGGGCTTTCGCTCCTCCTCAGGCAGCGACAGCAGGAAGTCTAGGAGCTCCCTGTAGCGAACCTGGGGGTCTCTTTCCAGCCAATCGACAACACGGGCTATCTTCCCGCGTAGCTCTTGAGCTTTGGGGTAGCTCTCTGTCAGCCTGTCAACGTTATAGCGTGACCACTTAAATAAAGGCTCACCGTAGCCCTCTATATATTCACAGTCGCCGTAATTTGAATCCAGGACGACGCACCCGGTGTTAGAGCACACCCAGTCGGCAAAGTCCCCGAGCCCATCGTACGGCGTGCCGTCGGTCATCTTGTGCAGGGTATCTGGCTCCCAGCCCGCCGGCGGGATCATCTTGACCAGCTGCTCGCCGACCACCCCCTGAATCATGTCAAAGAGCGGCACCTTGGCGCCGTTTAGCTTCTCCTGGGCCGTTCTGCCGGTCTTGGAGAACTCCGCCTCTATTCCGGCTTTCTTCGCAATCAATAGAGTGCGGCGTATGGTTTCCTTTACGTCAGGGGTATCTTTCGCGTCCCTCAACAGGATTTTATTTTCGGCTACCTTGACCATGGCAAAGCCCATCGGCGCGAGCCATTGGCCGCCGATCGCTAGGGATGACACCATGTTTTCCACCCAGGCGATATCGCTGGCAGACGGCTTGAACTTTGCCGCCGGCAGATCCGTCGGGTCGAAAGGCACCCTGTCGTCCTCTTCGTCTCTCCAGTCCCCCTCGTAGGGGTAAACGACAAGAGCCAGCAGCAGGGCGTACCCCAGCCGCATACCAAGGTCGTGGTAAGATGAGTAGGACATACCCATCATCTCCACCGGCAAACTGGCTACGAAACCGCCCAGCTCGGCCTCCTGCATAAATATGGGGAGAGGGAAATACCTTTTGCTGAAGAGGTAGCAGAACTTGTAAAGCCGGCCGAATCTTGGCTCCGTCAGAATGTCGGCTTCGTGCTCCGGAAGAAATTCCCTGATGATGGCCACGAACTTCTCGATGTCGTCTATATTCGTGAAGCATTTCAGCAGCTCCGACAGCAGCGGGGGCCCGACCTTCAGTTTCTTTGCAAGCGTGGATAAAGGCCAGGCTTCCGGCCGCGGCGTTTGAGCCGCCTCAACTGCCGGCGGCCGCATCATGGCTTCAATAGCAGCCTGGTTATTCTGTGCGATGATGGTGTCCAGGTCCCACATAGCTACTCCTCGTCAGTCTGCCCCTGCAATCTCACCAGGGCGTCGACCGCCTGGATGGTGTGGTTACCATAGGCCGTAGCCTCGGCGGTGGCCAGGTTGATTTCCGGTATCCTGTCAAGGAGGGCTTGCACATCAAGGCTGCCGCCCGTGACAGGGATGCTGTTGGCCAGCTCGATAAGCATGAGCTGCTTTGGGGGCACCTTTTCGAGGGCATGGACCACCTTGTCTATATCTTCTCTTTCTGCCATACCGGTCACCCCCTACTGTGCGCCTTTCGTGCCGACCCGCCTTCTGAACTCGTAGATGGTGTCTTTCGTCCCGGGGTCCGATTCGGAGTCGCGCTCACTCTGGGTTACCTCAGCGTTGGCCAGCTCGGGGAAGAAGCTTGTCATCTGCTGCCTAACTTCATCGGCGCTGAGATTGGCGTCTGGGTCATCGAACTCCCTGCCGTCGTAGACAAAAACCCTGCTCATTGGTCGCCTCCTTTCTTTTCTTTCGTAGCGAAATAGATCGCGTGTACCTCTGTGTAGCTGATAACGGCGCAGATCCCGCCCTGGCGCCTAGCCCACTCTTTCTCCTGGAGTGCCTTGATTTCTTTACGGCTAGTCCCGCGGTGCGCAACTGGTATAAGGTTCCCGTTGCCCATCTTGTAGAAGAGCATCGATGCCCCCCCTCTTCTGAGCTATTTAATCTCTACAATGTCAAAGTTACCGGGGCCTACCCAGTGATAGTTAGCTGCCTCGTTGGTCTCCACTACGCGGTAGTCCTTTACCAATATCCAGGCACGCTTTAGGGCTGCCGCGTAACCGTCCGCCTCATCCCGGGTCGGGAAAACTAACGCATTCCCCACCCACTCGTTCTCCACATACACCTCGGTGCGGTACTCAACCTTGCCGTTTTCTACCCGCTGCACCTTGAGAAGTTCTGACCAGGGGTGGTGCCTGAGGAAATCACTGAGGTCGCAAAGGGCCACAATCTTGGCCTGCTCCTCGGTCTTGGCCTGGTCGTCTTCTACTCGGAAGCGGATATCGGCCGTCACATCGAAAGGCATAGCTCGCCTCCTTTCTTAGTTTCTAAAATTCTAAACGGGTTCCACTATCAGCATATCTTCGGCTAGTAGCTTTACCGCCGGCCAGAAATCAGAGAGGCT
>DATLAD010000153.1:0-12194 GCA_035527575.1 Dehalococcoidales bacterium | reverse complement strand
AATCATCAGGCATGAGACCGATTGGGGTCTGGAACAGGTAAGAGCGCTGGCAGATGTCTGCTATGACATCAACGATATCGGAGCCAGGCTTTCCAGCGGCTCGTTTAAGAGGGACGGCATGGTAATCGCCCCCTGCAGCATGAAGACCCTTTCGGCGCTGGCAAACTCGTACACCGACAACCTGATAGCCCGCGCCGCCGATATAACGCTGAAGGAGAGAAAGAGGCTGGTTTTACTGGCGAGAGAAACCCCGCTTCACCTGGGTTACCTGAGAAACATGGTAAAGGTAACGGAGATGGGTGCCGTTGTTTTTCCGCCGGTCCCCGCTTTTTATCACAAGCCCCGGAAAATCCAGGACCTGGTTGACTATACCGTGGGCAGGGTCCTGGACATATTCGATATCAAGCACAATCTCTTCCCGAGGTGGGAGGGTCTGGCCGACAAAGAAAAATAGCCCGGCCTCTTTTAACGCTGTAGAAGCGAGCCCAGTTTTTCTATGCGGGTTCCCCTTTTCCTGGCTACCAACATGAAAGTCCTGGGAACATCCGCCATGAGAGATTTCGATTGTTCGGCTGCATCCGAATAAAATTTAATAATCGTTTTCTCTATCTCCACAGCCTGGCCCACAGCATCGGCGTAGTCTGCCCCGTCTTTTACCGCCGTTTCTAAGGCATAGTCGCCCGGGTCGATATTAAAAGCGAAACAGCCCTCGATGGCATCGGTGATAACTCCATAGTAGGCTCTCTCAACCTGGACTATGTTTTTCTTGTTCTCTTTAGCAAAAGAGAGTAAAATCTCGGCATCTCTGGCGTTTCGCTTAGCCAGATTCTCGTAGAATTCCGCCGAGTCGTTTTCCAGTTTCTTAGCGAAGGTGATGCCCTCAGAAGCGGTATGTAATATCATCTGCGGTTAACCCCCGTTATTAAAACCACCTCTGGATAACAACTTTACTTTCTGTAAAGAAGCGGACTGCTTCCTTGCCTTGCGTGTGCAGCACTCCGAAGAATGAGTCTTTCATGCCGCTGAAGGGAAAGAGGGCAACCGGTGCGACGATGCCTATATTGATGCCAACATTACCACTGGTAATGCGATACTGAAACTCCCTGGCGCTTTTACCATTCGACGTAAAGATAGAGTGGCCATTGCCGTACGGGTTGGCGTTGGCGATTTCTATGGCTTCATCAAGGTCTTTCACCCGCATGATAGACATTACCGGCCCGAAGATTTCCTCGGAACCTATTTTCATGTCCGGCGTGACATTCTCGAAGATGGTTGGGCCAAGGAAACAGGTTTCCGGGTAGCCACCCGAAATCTTGAAAGTTTTCCTGCCGTCGAGCCTGATTTTCGCTCCCTGCTTGATGCCGCTCTCTATATATCCAGCGATTCTTGCCTTCTTCTCATTGTCGCGTACCGGCCCCATCTGCACCGATTCGTCGAGTCCGTAACCTATCTTTATGTTGGAGGTCTGCTCGATAACCTTGTCCACAAAGCTCTTATAGAAGGTGTCGTCTTCACCGACAATGACGGCATTGGCGGCTGACAGGCATCGCTGGCCGGCATTACCGAAGAACGAGGTCATCATGGCCGCGATGGTCCTGTCAATATCACAATCAGGCATAATTGTCATGAAGTTCTTGGCACTAGCCTGGGCAATATACCTCTTGCCTGTTTCGCCGCACTTCTTGCAGATAACTTCCCTGGCGGTTGAAGTGCGCCCCACGAAGGTTACCCCTTTAACATCGGGATGTTCCAGCATACGATTGACAACAGCCTTTTCGCCATTGACCACGTTCCAGACTCCAGGCGGGAATCCAGCTTCTTCTACCAGCTCCGCCAGTCTCGCTTGACTGATGGGGACCTCTGGCGAGGGCTTAATAATGACGCAGTTACCGGTGGCCACCGCATAAGGTGCCGACCATAGCGGAATCATAAACGGGAAGTTAAAAGGACCTATAATGCCGAAAACTCCCAGGGGGGTCGGAATTACCCACTCGTCTATACCACTGGCGATATCCTCCGAATAATACCCCTGCATTAAAGTAGGGATGCCGCAGGCAACCTCGACGTTTTCGATGCCGCGCCGGGTCTCGCCTCTCGATTCATCTATGGTCTTGCCATGCTCCTGTGTCTGGATTCTGCTCAGTTCCTCGAAGTTTTCTTCCAGCAGCTCTTTCAACCGGAAGAGATATCTCGACCTGGCCACCGGGGTTGTCCTTCGCCAGTCCGGGAACGCCGCTCTGGCTGCTGCTACGGCGGCATCCATTTCATCGGCGGTCGAGATGGGGACTTTAGCGATTGTCCGGCAGGTAGCAGGATTTACCACGTCCACGATTTCACCTTTGGATTCCACCCACTCTCCGTCGATATAATTTTTAAGGGTCCTGACCTCTTTTATCGGTTCTTCCAGAAGAGCCATGTTTAAAACTCCTCCTCATTAAATTTTACCTGTGATACGTGTCAATTATGTTATAGTGAGAGTGTGTATTAACCGTTTATGTCATTCCCGCGAAGCTTGCCCCGTACTTGATACGGGGGCGGGAATCCAGTATCCCCGCTCTGTCATTCTGAGCGAAGCGAAGAATCTCGGCGGGAGTGGTGGACCGGATTCTCGGGTCAAGCCCGAGAATGACATTATTTAACGAACTCATATACTGCCAGCGTCTGTCAAAGAGGGCCGTGCTTCCGGTCTGGCAATATCTTTAGTCCAGGGTGCGGTAATAGCCGTCACCAAGGTCGTTGGGGTTAAAGGCCTCTTTAACTTTCCGCTGGTAGCGAAACGCCTCCGGCTGCGCCGCTGCCCCAAGTATGCGGTCGCGTATTTCCTTGGGGGTCGTCCTGCCATCGCTCCACCTGGCGTAATCGTTCATCTTCTCCATGCCGGGGCCCCAGCCCTTTTCCATGCCGTACTTGGCGGCAGCGTTAAAGAATTCCAGTGTCCCTTCCGTCGATGCCTTATCGGCCGGGTCGAAATGGGTGAAGTTCTCCCACAGGGCATGACCGCCACCCCCCATACCGCCTATTCCTCCCATCATGCCGTCGCCGCCGGCGGCGACAATATTGCCTTTCTTTTCCCATTCGACCTTGAACGCCGTCGCTTCTTCGACGCGTGGTGTTTCCCCGGAAGTCGCAAAGTCCGGAGTCCCGCCCAGTCCGAAACAGCCGTCGTAGCCGCCTCCGTAGACCAGGTTCAAATTCTTATGTCCCAGCCTGACCATGTAGAGAAGCGACCAGTCGTGCAGGCCGGGTTCCAGCATCGCTTTAACTTTCCAGCCTCCGGTCTGCTCCAGTATCTTATCCAGAGCCCTGTCCTGCCATTCGATATCCCCCCTGGTCATGCCCGCCAGCACAATCTGGTAATCGCGCTTCATGTCTTCGGTCATTTTCTGTACTTCCGGGTCTTTCAGCAGCTCTTCGATGTCGGAGAGCGTCCTGGTGGGGTCGGACAGTATTTTGACCATGGCGCCCTTCAGGTCCCGGCCGAACATGTTGAACTGCCGGTGAGCGATATAGCCGATTCCGGCGTCCCAGATGAGGTAACAGGAATCAGCCCATGCCTTCCAGTTGGGGAAGCCCAGAGTATATGCCCTGAAGTTGTCCGGCAGCACCGCTTTATAGGCGGGTGGTTTCCCCTCGACGGGGAGCGGGGCAGGTCCGGGCCAGGGGTAGAGCTTGATGGCGCACTTTGTGAATACGCCCATAGCCCCGTTAGTCCCCACCATGCCTCTGACGAGGCCTTTCAGACTGGGCCCGGGCCCATCGCAGCAGAACCAGCCCAACCCGGAGCCCTTCGAGCCTATCCTCAGGATTTCACCGTCAGGCATGACCCATTCCACCCCGAGCAGGTTCTCCGAGTGATGACCAAAATAAACGGTATCCGGCCCGAGTCCTCCTAAAGCGGTAGCGCTGGCAAGGCAGGAACAGCTGGCACCGGGCCCGTGGATGTGGGTATTGAGTCCCACCTTCATCGCTTCGGCCTGAAGCGTAGCCCCGATGACATGGGGCTCAACTACGGCAAAATTATTTTTATCATCAATCTCCAGTATGCGGTCCATCCGCCTCATGTCCAGCTGGATGGTGTCATCCTCTAAAGGAAAACCCCAGGCCGACCAGAACGTACTGGATGGTTTAAATTTAATCTTGTATTTATTGCATAATTTGACGATAGCCTGGACTTCCTCGGCGCTTCCCGGCAGCAGGACAGCGGCACCCCTGGGCGTGTATACCCGGTAATAGGGCCCGATATGAATGGCGGTATGAGACAGCGGATACCTGTAACTATCCAGCAGCGCCGGGTCGTCGGAGATGTTATTCGGGCCTACGATACCCTCTAATTCCCGATAGGCTTCTTTCGATAGTGCCATGTCTCAATCCTTCCCTTGTTATATTGCCCGTTTAACGAGGTCGGTAACATCAAAGACCTTCATTTTATCGCCTGCGGCATTAATGGTATCGATGAAGTTCCGCTCGCACCACGGGCAGGCGCTCACGATTGCCTCGGCACCGGTGGACTTCGCCTCCTCAATCCTTTCCGCAGCCGTCCAGCTGGAAAAATCGGGGTAGGTTTCTTTTGTCCCACCGCCGGCGCCGCAGCACCAGGCATACTCCTTGATTCTCTCCATTTCCACCAGCTCTATACCGGGGATGCTTTTAAGCACGTCTCGCGGCGGGTCATAGACACCCCAGGCCCCGTTGTACCTCGGCCTTCTCGGCTCGTAGACCACTATTTGATTTCTGACTCTCTTCTCTTTGCCCTCCCAGGGTACGTACGGCTCTCCCCGCCTGCCCAGGTGGCAGGGGTCGTGGTAGGTGACGCGCATGGGTACAGTCTTGCTGAATTTAATCTTGCCTTCCTTAATCAGGCGGTCGAGATATTGCACGGTGTGGAGGACTTCAAACTTCGCTCCCAGGCGGGGATAAAGGCGCGAAAAGGTGTGATAGCCGTCGGCACAGGAGGTAACCACCGTCTTGACACCGGCCTCGGTCCAGGCCTTGACGGTATTCTCCGCAAGCCTGGTGAACTCTTCCTTGTAGCCCATGTCATAGACTCTCCCGCCGCAGCAGGACTCTTCTTCCCCCATGATGCCGATATCGACGCCGGCATTCTTCAGAAGGGTCACGGCCGTCCGGGCCTTTTCTTGAAGCTCTTCATCGTAGCTGAACAGGCAGCCGGCGTGGAAGAGGACTTCAGCCGACTCGCCGGGGATACGCTTTACGTCCAGACCTTTAGCCCAATCGCCGCGTCCTGCCTTGGGTTTCATCATCATGTTGTTTTCCTCGCGGAGATGCTCGATAATCGCCGTATGCTGCGGCAGTATCTGGCCGTCTTCTACCAGCCGGAATTTCAATTCGTGTATCATCTCCAGGGGTTCCAGGTTGTAGCGGCAAATCTTGTCGGAGACATCACAGGACCCGCAGGTTGTGCATTTGTAGACTATATCCACCACTCTTTCGGTATAAGTACTCTGCTTATTCAGCAGCGATAGGGCGACAGCGAATCTGCCGCGCGCGGAGTAACTCAGGAAATTGCTATATCCTATACTGGGACAGCCCTTGGCAAACCTCCAGCTCTTTACCTGGTCAAACGGAATCCACTTACAGTACGAGCACTGGCTGCACCGCTCCATGTCAGCTTTATAGTCTTCTAGCGCCAATTTCCCATGCCTTCTTTCTTTGTTTTTCCTGGGTTTAAAAGCACAGCTTACCCGGGTTCATGACATTATTGGGGTCGAATATCCCCTTAAGCTTCTTTAATACAGTCTTTGTCCGTGCATCCCGGCTATAGGCCATATCTGCCCAGATGCCGTAAGGCCGGGAGAAGAAAGCTCCCTGCTCAAGCAGCTTTTCACTTGCGCTGGTATAGAGCTTCTGCATCCTGGTTGCCTCTCCCGGATTGTCCCGGTCGAAGGGGAGGATAAACTCACAATGGACATTGGCGCCCTGGTGCAGCGGCTGGATGTAAACGCCTGTATCCGGGGCCGGGTACCCGCCGGCTTCGGCCACCGATTTCATGGTAGCAGCAAATTCCGGCGTCCTGTTGAGTGTGGTCAGGAAGAGGATATCCTGGTATCCTGCCTTATATCCGAGTTTCCAGTACGGGTCGCGGGACGGGTTGAGCAACGCTTTCAGCACTTCATTATCACTGGCCCCGGGGATTGCCCGCTCGAATTGAAGGCCGGACTTCCGGGCAAAACCCGCTATGTCCTTCTCCTGGTACTCGACCCTCTCCTCGGGCATCATGCTGCGCCCGGCTATACCCACCAGGACAACCCAGGGCGGGAGTTCTTTCATAAGAGCTTTGATATGGCCGGGGCTGTCCCCAAGGATATACGCCAGGCTCGAGTTATTCAATAGCAGAAGCTCATCGGCAAATCTGAACTTCAGTATCTGGTAAGTAAAATCGAACAGGTCGTTCAGCCTCCGGGCCGGCACGAAGAAGAGCTTGTGGAGCGCGGGCAATACCTCGCATCTTACCGATGCCCAGGTCACAATGCCCATGCTCCCCTGGGCGGCGGAAACGAGCCTGTAGAAATCCATCTGCCCCGGCCCCGCAGCCCCCACCGGCGCCTGTTTTCTCTTCCAGGCTTCCTCCATGGATGTCCAGTTGCCGGCGTCACCGGTTACCAGCTTGTTACCGTCTCCCCAGATTATCTCATTGCATCGCAACGGGTCGAGCGACGCCCATACCTGCCTGGGGATAAGGGTGGGCTCCCTTTCCAGGAGGCTGGCTACCACCGACTTGTTAGCCCGCGGTAGCAACGGTGTGGTAAGCCTCATGCCTTCCCTGGCCAGTTCCGGCTGGAGCTGAGAGTAGGTTACGCCTGGCTCAATCATTGCCACCCTGTTGCGGCGGTCAATTCTCAGAACCCGCTTCATTCCGCTCAGATCCAAAACGACCGCCCCCGGCACGCCGGGAACAGTATCGCCACGGAAGCGTGGTGGCCCCGAGCTTACCGGGACCAGCGGCGTGGCAGTCTGATTAGCCCACCTGACTATCGCCTGAACCTCGTCAGTGCTGCCGGGCTTTACCACTACCCGGGGCTTCACAGGTTTGACAAAGCTCAAATCCCTGGAATAGGCGTCCAATGTTTTGGGGTCATCAAAAACACGTCCCGAACCCACGATACCGGCCAGTTCTTCTTTTAAAGCCATCCTTCCTTCGCCTACTCCTTTCAAATATTTAATACCTTTTTCTTATGTCTTTTTTCTGCCTGCGACGGTAATTTTTAATCATGTTTATTTGCGGCTGTAAATACCTGACTGGGCTGTAAAAACGAGCGTGTGATTTTTGTGTACTTTTAGGGCAAGTGCTCGAGCTATGAGATTGTACACTCCGATATTGGGTTTTGTCAAACTATCTCATTCCGTCCAAAATAACTTAGAAAAACTTTACTATCCGGCCTGTTGACTGGGTCACTTTACAGTCCTATAATAGTTAAACCAAAAAGGTACGGAGGAGGAAAAGGTTATGAAAATAAAGCTAATCATGGTAGCTCTGGCGGTCCTTCTGGCGCTATCCCTGCTCGCCTGTTCATCGAAGTCAACGGAAATCCCTCCGGGTACCCCGGACCCGAGCACTTACGCAGCGGCGACGACGGTGGAATTTTATACCTGCAACGATTTTGCGACTGAGCCGAATATGACGGATGATGTTGTATTTACAGTCGGCAAGGGGGTATCGATAATTCTGTGCTCTAACCAAACAACCGGTTTCCAGTGGAATGAACAGGCACAGATAAGCGACCCCGAAGTTATTGAACAGACAGGCCATCAGTATTCTGCACCTTCCAGCAGCAAGCCCGGGGCTGCCGGAACGGAGACATTCAATCTTAAGGGACTTAAAAAAGGCACGGCTACCGTTAAACTGGAATATAGCCGTCCCTGGGAAGGCGGCGAGAAGGCTGAATGGACCTGTACCCTGAACATCACCGTAAAATAGGCAGCTTTCAGGGGAAGTAATAACGACAACGAAGGGGAAACCTCTAAAAAGAGGTTTCCCCTTTATTTCGCCCTCATACCTGCGTTTTGCTGTTTACAGGCCGTACTCCTTCCATCTCTTTTCCACCAGTTCCTCCGTCTCCTTTCGAGAATAGTGGCAATTCGGTGGAAACCTCTGATTACCCCACTCCGCGCGCGGCGGGTGAATTTGCCAGTCCGTGGTGGCATCGATAAGCAGCTTGTTGGCTATGGCCGCCCCGTAATCTAGTTCAGCCCTGAAATCATAGGGCAGGCTGACGTCAATAGGCGACCCCATATATAAGGGGTAGACAACCAGGTCCCTGTTAAAATCCACCTTGCTATGCATGGCACCCATGAGCGCCGCGGGGTTGCGAATGTCCACATCCTCCTCAACTACCATTAAAATATTGAAGGGATGACCGGCGAACTTGGAGCCCCATATAGCGGCGGCTATTTGCCTCGGCTGTCCCTGATATGTTTTATGGATTTTCACTGCGGTTATCGGCCCTGACACAACATCGAGCACTCCGGGAATTTCGGTGGCTTCCAGGGTATTCCAGAGTACCACCGACATCATGGTACTGACCGATGCCCTTATCTCGGTAATACCTTCTTTGGTGCCTACCAGAGAGCCACGGAAAATGGCATCGTTCCGGTGGGTGATGCAGCTGACTTCCACCACCGGTCTATTTCTCGCCTCCCCATAAAACCCCGACCCCTCCCCGAAAGGCCCTTCAATTTCGTAAGTGCTCGGGTCAGGGGACATAAAGCCTTCCACCACTATTTCAGCGGAAGCGGGCACTTCGATATCGGAAGTCTCACACCTGACAAGCTCCACGGGCTGTTGCCTGAGCGCCCCGGCCAGGTCGTACTCAGGCCCGACAACGGGACTGCCGGCGACAACAATTAAAGTTGGGTCCCAGCCGTACACAAAGGCCACGGGCATGGGTTTTCCCATTTCCTGGTACTTCCTGTAAGTTATGCCCCAGTCCTTCATCGGCATTAAAAGCACGCCTATCTTGTTTTTGCTCAATATCGTCCCACGGTAAACTCCGGCATTGTTTTGCCCGGTATCGGGGTCCTTGGTGACGGTGGCGTTAAACGTATTGATATAGCGTCCGTTATCCAGCGGGTGCCACTTAGGGACCGGAATCTGAAAAAGGTCCACATCTTCACCCTTAATGATGTTTTCCTTGACCGGCCCTGTTTTGACCCTCACCGGCTCCAGCGGGTTCTTCATCCTCTTTCTAATCGTTTTAACAGTCTCCTGAGGGGATGTATCCCTGGGCAGGCCAAGCATGACGTTGACCCGGGAGCGTGTTCCCAGACCGTTGGTGAATAACTTTTTCGACCATGTAGCTTCATGACCCTTGATATTCTCAAAGAGAAGCGCCGGGCCTTCTTGCACATACACCTTTCTTATGATTTGAGATATCTCGTCATCCCAGTCCACCTTCGCTTTAATCCTCTTCAAATCACCCTCAGCCTCCAGCTGGGCCATCCATGCTCGCAAATCTCTATCCGGCATCGCTTTACCTCCAAATATAACTAATCAAGGAATAAAAACATCGGTAAAAATGCTCAGGCGTTCAACCTGCCGCCAATAATTATACCACAACCCGTTAATTATCTATCTATATACGCCGTATTCCCTGGTAAAGTCGAATGGCCTTGAGGTTTGGGGGCTTTACCGCGTCAATTGCAGCACCATTGGCCATGATATAGCCGCCACCGGGGGCGCAGGTATCAAGGACAGGGCTTCGGAGGTTATTATTCATCCGAAGCCCTGTCCATTTCCGTTGAAGACTTAACGCTTATTTCTGAGTCGTGCGTTCGTTTACCAGCTGATACCAGGTACTGATAACTTTATCAGTTACCATGGAGCTGTAACCCAGGTTTTGGGCATCTTTCGCCCACGTAGGAAAGGCGTACTTCACGCTAGCGTCTATCCACGCTTGTGACTGCGCACTGGTGGGTTGGGTGATGGTTATGCCCGAGGCTTCAATGGCGGGCTTACTATGCACGTTCTCGTCATACATGCCCTGGGCGCACACCACCTTGGCATCTTCCCAGGATTCGTCAAATATCTTCTGGTCGGCTGGGGACATAGAATTATAGAATTCATGGCTCGTCAGGACAAGCAGGGTCCCGGCGTTGAAGGTCTGGGTTAAGATGTAATTACAGATTTCGAACATCTTGTAAGGCCCTATCATGGCGTAGGTCATGAAGGCGGCATCGACCACCCCTTTGTCCATGTTCATGTAAGCCTGGGGAGGTATCTGGAAGACGCCGGCGGCGCCATAAGCAGTCATCAAATCCGCCATGGCACCGGAAGCCCCACCGACCTTCAGGCCTTTGAGGTCTTCGGGTACGAGTACCTTTTTACTCTTGGTGATGAGATAACTCGGGTCTATTTCAATGGGTGCAATGAGGTGGTAGTCTTTGAACTCGGCGCCTACTTCCGGTATCTTATAGAGTTCGAGCAGGGCGTCAAACGATGCCAGGTATTCATCCTTGCTGACGCCTTTCTTGTGGAACGAAAGCGTGGAGAGACCGGTAACCGAGGCCAACGGGAAATCGGTGGCTTTACTTCCGGTGGAGGTCATGATAATTTCGCAGACGCCGCTTTTTACCGCGTCAAGAGAGCCTGCATCCGGCACTAAGGATGATAGCGGGTACGTTTCTACAACGTAGCGACCGTTCGTCCGTTTCTCGAACTCATTCGCCCACCACTCATAGCCAACGGCTACGGCTGAGCTCGGTGGCATCGTGTAATTGAATTTAATCGTCCTGGGCCCTGCTGGTGCTGGTGCCGGAGCCGGGGCTGGCGCCGGTGCTGGCGCTGGCGCTGGAGCCGGGGCCGGTTTTGCCGGCGCTGGCGCTGGAGCCGGGGCTGGAGCCGGGGCTGGTTCAGCAGCTTTTTCGCCACAGGCGGACAGTAGAAGCGCCGCCAGCAGAACTACAGTTAATACTGCAATCATCCAGTGTTTTATCTTCATTTCCCCTCCTTTGTTATTTGACTCAAGCCTGAAATAACCACTTGCCTGGCTCTGCCTTCACATCCTGCCACCTCCTTTTACTCAATATTGATATAATAGATTATTTATATGTTAAGTTAATTCACACTCTATAATTATTTCCTGTCTCTGTCAACCCCCTCTCAAGCTGTGTTTTAAATTGCCCTGAAAAATCTATGAATATATAGAATACTTAGTTAGAATCTGAGCGCGCAGGTGTTACCGCGAGTCTTGTCTATTTCATCAACGTAGTGTATAATTTCGTCAAGTTTTGCATAAATTATTCAGCGGGCTATATAATAAGCTCTAATAATACGGAAAGGAGGTATTAAAAAGCCTATAATCTCGTTAGATTATTTTACAGCCGGTGGCTTTGAAAATATACCGCTTTTTTAGATAACATTAGATAATAACTGATACCCCGTTAGATTCTCTTGACCCTACCTGTCCGATGTAAGCAATACATGAGGTAAGTTGCAACAGCGAGAGGAGCGAATTACAGCCCGATGTGGCAAAGTTACACTAAAGATTAGTAAGGTGATGGCGGTTATTGCGGCCGTCGACCTCAGCATAATGATGTTTCTCTCCGTTGCCGATGTATGCGGCCGTTATTTTTTCCTCAAACCAATTACAGGTACCTTCGAACTTATTGCCATTATGCTGGTGGTAGCCGGATGCATGGGGCTGGGCTTCTGCCAGCTTAACCAGGGGAACATCAGGATCAATATACTCGCTGACCGTTTACCCGCCAGAGGACAAGCTATAGTGTACCTCATTTCCTACATTATAGGTGCCGCGGTAACCGGTATGATATGCTGGCAGTCGGGATTAAGGGCGTGGGCGTATATATTCAAAACGCTCGGCGGTGTCAGCGTAACCTTAAAGATGCCGTATTGGCCCTTCATGTTTATACTGTCCATAGGTTTTGGCTGGTTGTGTGTGATACTTCTGATAGATATTTACATCACGGCTAAAGAGGTGTTCAGACATGGGTCAGACTGAAATCGGTTTAATAGGCATAGCTGCCCTTATGGTTCTCCTGTTGACGGGCGTGCACATAGGTTTCGCTATGATCCTGGTGGGTTTTGTCGGCTTTGCCGCCATAGGCGGCCTGGGTGGCGCCATCAGCAATCTGGCCATACTGCCGTTTGATAGACTAAATGATTACAATTTTGCCGTGCTGCCTCTCTTCCTGCTTATGGGCTCATTTGTCGCCCATAG
>DATLAD010000152.1:0-14648 GCA_035527575.1 Dehalococcoidales bacterium | reverse complement strand
GACAGCATCGATATCGGCGACCTTCATTTCACCATCCTGCATACACCGGGGCACACGCCCTGCGGTATCAGTATTTACGGCGAAGGCCATGTCTTTACCGGGGATACCCTTTTCAACTACGGTATCGGCCGATATGATTTGATCGATGGGGACTATAACTCGATTATCAACGGCATCCGCACCAAACTGCTTACCCTCCCCCCGGAGACTATCGTCCACCCAGGCCACGGCCCGGACTCGACTATCAGCACGGAGAAGCGGGCCAATCCCTTCCTGAAGTAAGTATTTCGTCATTGCGAGGCCGGAGGCCGTGGCAATCTCGATGATTGGCTTGATTCAAATTGGGGATTGCTTCGCTGCGCTCGCAATTACTAAAATAAATTTAAAAAAAGTAAGGGGCATGACCTCGATAAATCATGCCCCTTATTCTTTCTTTGAAGTACCCCGCTAGACGACGATAAACAGCGGGCACATCACCAGCGTGATGGTGGCGAGGAGTTTTACTAAAACGTGTAACGAAGGACCGGCGGTATCCTTGAGCGGGTCGCCGAGAGTATCGCCGACGACGGCCGCCTGATGGGCGAATGACTTTTTACCCAGAACAACACCATTTTCGTCTTTAAGCTGGCCGTCCTCAATCATCTTCTTGGCGTTATCCCAGGCGCCGCCGCCGTTGTTCATGAAGGACGCCATCATGATACCGCAGATGGTGCCCACCATCAGCACCGCCGCCACGACCATAGCGGCATCATAGCCCGGGATGAAGCGGAAAACGACACCGATGACGATTGGCCCTAAAACCGGAAGCAGTCCGGGGGCAATCATCTCGCGGAGACCGGCGCGGGTGGTGATATCCACCGCTTTGCCGTAGTCCGGCATGTGCGGGTGCGCCGGGTCCTTGGGATTCAGAATCTCGGGGTCGGCGCGGAACTGGCGGCGGACTTCCTCGATAATCTTGGAGGCAGTCTTGCCGACAGCCTTGATAGCCCAGGCGCTGAAGAGGTAAACAATCATGGCAGCGAGCAGGGCGCCGACGAATACTTCGATGCGGGCGATATTAACGATATTATACAGGCCGCTCTCGCCGAACTTGATGAAGGAGACCCTGTCCAGGTAAGCCTGGAAGAGCAGGAAGGCAGCCAGACCGGCGGAGACCATGGCATAGCCCTTGGTCAGGGCCTTGGTGGTATTGCCGACGGCATCCAGGCGGTCGGTTATCCTGCGGATTTCGGGCCCGGCACCGGCCATTTCGTTAATGCCGTTAGCGTTATCGGTGATGGGGCCGAAGGTATCCATGGACAGGACGTAAGGGCAGGTCATCAGCATACCCATCGTCGCAACGGCAGTGCCGAAGGCACCGGCGCCGTGGACGCCACTCTGCTCACCCATCCAGAAAGAGAGCAGGAGGGCGATGCCGATAATCAGCGCGGTGGCGAAAGTGGTCGAAAAACCTACCGACATCCCCATGATGATATTGGTAGCCGGGCCGGTCTTTGACGCTTCAGCGATCTCACGTACCGGCCGGTAGCGCCACTCCGTATAGTACTGAGTCACAAAGACGATTACGATGCTGGCAACGATTCCGATAAGTCCGGCGCCGAAGAGCCACCAGTTATCCAGCATATAGTAAACTGTAATAGCAAGCCCGACAACAGAGAGAGCGATAGATACGAAGTAGCCGCGGTTGAGAGCGTTCATGGCGTTCTCGTTCTCTTTGGCCTTCACGGAGAGCAGGCCAATCATGCTGGCAATCATGCCGAAACCACGGACGCAGAGCGGGAACAGTATCCACGCTATGTTCTCGGTGGCCACATAAGCAGCGATACCGAGTATCATGGCGCCGATGTTCTCGGCAGCGGTGGATTCGAAAAGGTCGGCGCCGCGGCCGGCGCAGTCGCCGACATTATCGCCGACGAGGTCGGCAATGACGGCAGGATTACGCGGGTCATCTTCAGGGATACCGGCCTCCAACTTACCGACGAGGTCGGCACCGACATCAGCCGCCTTGGTATAGATACCTCCGCCGAGTTGGGCGAAAAGAGCCACGAAGCTGGCACCGAAGCCGAACCCGACGATAAGGTGCGGGGCAATCTGCGGGTTGCTGTGACCGCCGTAGGCGAAGAAGATAACGGTGACACCGATAAGGCTAAGCGCCGTGATAAGAAAGCCGGATACGGCACCGCCGCGAAGGGCGACATTAACAGCCTCAGTCAAATTTTTCTGCGCAGCGGCGGCGCAACGGACATTCGATTTCACTGCGATGTACATGCCGATGAATCCGGCCAGACCGGAGCAGAAGGCGCCCACAAGGAAGGCAACCGATGTGCGCCAGCCTATACCAAGCGGGGTCAGGCCCTTCACCTCGGTACCACCCAGCACCCCCACCAGGACACCGATGATGATGGCGATGGCAACCGAGTAGATGGCGATAGTGGTGTATTGACGCTTGAGAAACGCCCGGGCACCCTGAAAGATGATATCGCCGATTTCTTTCATTTTGGGCGTGCCGGTAGGACGACTCAACACGTTTCTTGCCAGAAGGATGGCGAAGATGATGGTGAGTACACCGGCTATGGGTACAATCCAAAATATTCCTGGCATTTCACCTCTTTTCTAGCTGAACTGAAGCAGCTTAAACATTTTTATACTTCCCGGCGGGGTCGCGCGTTTCACCCAAAACAGAACCCGCCCGGCTCATTTTGAATAGTTATAAAAAGATAGAGCAGGGGTATATGAACTCCTGCTCTACGACACTAAGTCATTTGCGACCATGGTCATTAAGATTATATACAATAACGAACGTATTTGTCTATAGCTCCAAACGGAATACGAATATAACGCCGCTGTTTAATTTACGGCTTCGGCGGCGGCGCCATGACATACTGCGGTGTCAGGGCTACATTCATAAATATTACGGGTTTATTGACGACCTTAAAGTTAAGCGGACAGTGAATCGTATCTTTGGGTATATGAAGAACGGTGGGCTCGGTGATGGTGTATTTCTCGCCTTCCTCGCCCAGGGACATCTCGATTACAGCATCGAACTCGGTGATATCCAGCGAGTTGGCCCCGTAAAAATGCAGGAACTGGTCGAAGTCATGCGAATGGGCGTCCTTCACCATGAGAAACGGCTCCGTGATGCAGTTCCATAAAACGGAGAAATTCTTCTCGCCGACCTCCTCATGTTGCCGGCTGAAAAAAATTAATCTGGGGCAAAATTTCCCCTGGACTATCGGATTCTTGAAAAAATATTTTCCGTATTTGCCTTCAGCCATGTTACTGCTGCCTTCTTAGGACTTAATTATTTTTTCCCGAACTTAATTCTGGGTAGGTCGGCCTCTTTCATGCTGTCGGCCATTGTCCAGAAGTAAGCCTCGCCGGTATATATCTGGAACACGGCCAGCAGGGGATTACTCGGCTCGGTAATGCCGAAGTTCTTGACGAACGGCCTTTCTTCAATGCACTTCGCCCTGATTTTGGTATCGGTGATAAATTTTACCTTGCCGGTAACCCTCATCACCTTGTTGAAATCCTTGGCATTAAAATACGCTTCTACCTTGGGGTTTTTCTCCAGTTGCTTGCACATGGCCTTGACGGTCTGTGCCTGGAAATAGAATCCGGTCTCGTCGGCATACCACATCCCCAGTGCCCTGACCCTCGGCTGGTCACCGTCCACGGTTGCCAGGTAACAGGTCTTGTTCTCATTAGCGAAATTTACGCAATCCTTGAAATTCATCGTACTCCTTTCAATATATGACCAGGGCTGTTAACCCTTGGGATTCCACCTTACGCTGGCGTAGCGCTCTCTCAGCTTGGGTTTTTCAATCTTGCCCGTCGGGTTGCGTGGCACGTCACCGAAGAGGATGATTCTTGGCCAGGCATACTTGGGCAATTGCGGTTCATAGTACGCCTTCATTTCTGCTTCGGTCAATTCAACGCCATCCTTGGGCTGGACTACGGCGGCGACTACCTCGCCGTATCTATCATCGGGGATACCTATGATAGCCACGTCCTTGACCTTGGGCTGGCCGATGAGAACGGCTTCCAGGTCGACGGGGAAGATATTTTCGCCGCCGCTGATAATCAGGTCTTTCTTCCTATCGATATAGGAGATAAACCCTTCTTCGTCCTGTCTCACCAGGTCGCCGGTGTACAGCCATCCGTTACGGAGGGTCTCGGCGGTTTTTTCGGGATTTTTGTAATAGCATTTCATGATATTCGCGCCCTTGATAATCATCTCGCCGACGACGCCGGCCGGCACATCATTACCTTTATCGTCAACGACCCGCGCATCTAAGTTTATACGCGGGTATCCGAAAGAGCCGAGCTTGTGGAAATTCTCCAGGCCGAGGTGCATGCAGGGCCCCGCCGACTCGGTGAGGCCGTAGTTCTCTTCGTAATCGACGTTCGGGAAATATTTCATGAAACGCCGGACGAGCACCGGCGGAATGGGCTGCGCCCCGGAGTGGACCAGCCGCAGGGAGCTTAAGTCATAGTCCGAAAGCTTTAAATCGCTTCTTTCAAGAGCAGTGACGATGTCCTGGAGCCAGGGCACCAGAAGCATGCATATGGTTATCTTTTCCTTGCTGATGGTCTCAAGGATAACTTTAGCCGTCACCCTTTCGCCGCCGGTGGTCATGGCGGCCCGGCCGCCGGCAATCAGGCTGCCGAACCAGTGCATTTTACCGCCGGTATGGTAGAGCGGCTGGATGAGCAGGAAACAGTCTTTCCGGGTCTCCCGATGAGAAAAGTTTTCATTAAAGGCAACGTGTTCCAGGCTCCGGTGACACAGCAGCGTCGCTTTGGGGTCGCCGGTGGTGCCGGAGGTAAAGTAGAGTCCGGCTTCATCTTCGCCGGTCAACTCTATATTAGGCGGCACGGGCGAGGACTTCGCCAGCACATCATCGAAAGCCTCCATGCCCTTCGGCACTTTTTCTCCCACGAATATGTAATGCTTAATCGTCGGCATATCCTTGCGGATTTCCTCAACCCGCTCGGTAAACTCTTGGTCCAGTATCATAATCTTGGGTTCGGCTATATCGATACAGTACTTAATCTGGCGGCTGATGAACCTGAAATTGAGAGGCGCCGCCATGGCGCCGGTCTTCAGTATGCCGAAATAGGCCTCGAGCCATTTTATGGAGTTCATCATCAGGTGGGCAACGACATCACCCTTCCTAATGCCCCTGGCAATAAGGGCATTAGCAACGCGGTTAGCATTGTCGTCGAACTCTTTCCAGGTAATCTCTTTCCGCAAATTCTTGCTCGGTGTTATCTCTGTCAACGCTATGGAATTAGGAGTTAATCTGGCATTCCTGGTAAGTATTTCTGTTATGGTCATACGCTTTACTCCTTCTAGCCCGCCTGTATGCGGCTTAGTTTTAGACAAGCAATATCCAGGAATTGATAGGAACTCAGCGAATACGAACCTGCCTCAACTGAGTACATCGCACGATTGCCATTTGCTGGCATTCCGGACACGCTTGATTATAGTTCATTTTAGCGTAAATTGTCAATTTGCACAGCTTTGAGCGCTATCTGGCGCTGTGCTATAATTCTGTTAAGGGAAGGGCATAAAATGATAGAACAACTTGAAAAAATCGATAAGCGTTACCGGGAGCTCGACGAGAAGATGTCCCGGCCCGAGTTAGCGACAGACCTCAGCCAGCTGCAGTCGCTGGCAAAGGAGAGGGCGGCTATTGAGAACATAGTCAAGAATTACCGGAAATATAAGGCCGTCGAGAAGTCGCTGGAAGAGACCAGGTCGATGCTGGATGACGACCTCGACGAGGAGATGGCAAACCTGGCCGGGCAGGAAATCAAATCCCTGGAAAACAAGCTCGAAGAGTTGAAGGAGATACTTCGGCTGGCATTGCTGCCCAAAGACCCCAGCGACGAGAAGGATATCATCATGGAAATCCGGGCGGGGACGGGGGGCAACGAGGCCGCGCTCTTTGCCGCCGACCTCTTTCGCATGTACAGTCGGTACGCGCAAAACAGCCGCTGGAAGACCGATATTCTCAGCATGAGCGAAAGCGGCATCGGCGGCTTTAAGGAGATAATCTTCGAGGTAAAAGGCAAGCGCGCTTACAGTCGCTTTAAATACGAAAGCGGTGTCCACCGCGTCCAGCGCGTGCCAATCACCGAGGCCTCCGGCAGAATCCATACCTCCACGGCCACGGTGGCCGTCCTGCCCAAAGCCGAAGAGGTGGATATCGCCATCAACCCCGACGACCTTAAAACCGACGTTTTTCACAGCGGCGGCGCCGGGGGGCAGAACGTAAATAAAGTGGCCACGGCCATCCGCATGACCCACATTCCTACGGGGATGGTCGTAGTCTGCCAGGACGAACGCTCGCAGCTCCAGAACAAGGTAAAAGCCCTGTCGGTGCTCCGCACGCGTCTCCTGGACATCGAGCGGCGTAAACAGGAAGAGCAAATAACCTCAAAGCGGCGCTCACAGGTCGGCACGGGCGAACGCGCTGAAAAAATAAGAACCTATAACTACCCCCAGGACCGTATTTCCGACCATCGCATCAATCTCACCCTGCATAACCTGCCCCGGTTCATGGAAGGAAATCTGGACGAGCTTATCGACGCGCTAACCACCGCCGAGCAGGCCGAACAACTCGAGGGACAGGCAGTGTGAACCGCCGACAGGCTTTAGCTTACGTCTGCGAGGCTTTGGCGAATAATAACATCGATGACGCCTCACTGGAAGGTGAAATTCTTTTAAGACATGTGCTGGGGCTCAGCCGCGCAAAGCTGTACGCAGACCCGGACCACGATATCACTCCGGCACAGGTAAAGGCCCTGAATAAAGTCCTGGAACGCCGTCTTCAGGGCGAGCCATCGGCATATATTACGGGACACCGCGAGTTCTACGGCCTCGACTTCCATGTCGACCGCAATGTACTTATCCCGCGCCCCGAAACAGAAATGCTGGTGGAAAAGGCTATCCGCACGGCTCAGGACAATGCTATATCCAGGATAGCCGATATCGGCACCGGCTGCGGGGCCATCGCCATCAGCCTTGCCGTGAACCTCCCCGGAGTGACCTTTTACGCCACCGACGTATCGGCCCCGGCACTGGAAATAGCCCGGTCCAACTGCCGGAGACACGGCGTAACCGATAGAATCGTCTTTTTAGAGGGCGACATGCTGGAACCACTGCCGGAACCAGTCGACCTGATAATCGCCAACCTGCCGTACGTACGGGAATCGGATTTAACCCCCGGAGGCCCGCTAAGCTTCGAACCGGCGCTGGCATTAAACGGGGGGAAAGACGGGCTGGAAAGGATAAGGGTTTTATGCCGCCAGGTAGGTAAAAAACTCCGCTGCCCTGGCTGCGTTCTTCTGGAGATAGGGCAGGGGCAGGCAGGACCCATGTCAGACTACTTACGGCAGACTTTTCCTTCGGCCCGGATTGAAGTCGAACGCGATTTGGCCGGCATAGAGCGCATTATCAGCCTGCGTTTGACATAGAGTCACATATGATGCTAAATTAGTCTTGAATGTCCTCTTGCCAGCATTTCAATAAATCTCTAGAAAGAGAGCGTTTGCCAGATGAACATCATCGTTTGTGTCAAGCAGGTCATCGACCCAGAAGCACCACCGAGCATTTTTAAAATAGACGCTGCCGGCAACAAAGCCGAGATGCATGGCGTACCGCCGGTAATCGACCCCTACGGAGAGTTCGCGGTGGAGGCGGCCTTGAAAGTCAAAGAAGCCAAAGGCGGAAAAATCACGGTAATCAGCCTGGGTGCCAAAATGTCGCGCGAAGTGGTGAAGAAACCACTGGCCATGGGCGCCGACGAGCTTATTTTACTGGAAGACGAAGCCTATGCCGGCGGCGATAGCTGGTCGACGGCCACGGCGCTGGCCGCAGCCATTCAGAAAATCGGGGAATACGACCTTATCCTGTGCGGCCGTGAAGCCTCGGATACCAATGCCGGCCAGACCGGCCCCGGCATTGCCGAGATATTGGGACTGCCATGTGTGATCATAGCGCGCAAGATAGATATCAACGACGCCACCGCCAGGGTGGAGAGGGTGACTTCGGTCGGCTATGATGTAATCGAACTACCCATCCCGGCGGTAATAACCATCAGCAATGAAATCGGGGAGCCACGCTACCCGACTATCAAAGGAATTATGACCGCCAAGAAGATAGAGCCGATTATCTGGAAACCGGCCGACATAAGCATCGACCCTTCCAAAGTAGGCGCCGCCGGGCAGCAGATGAAGCTGCGCAAGCTGTTCCAGCCGGTACACGAAGGCAAATGCGAATTCGCCGAAGGAGACAGCCCCGAAGAGGCGGCGGCAAACCTGGCGCTGAAACTCAGGGAAGCCAAGAAATTATAAACCGGTTTAACAGGTTCTTAACAATTCTGACTTATTATAAGGGAGATAAAGATAATGGCTGAGAATACAGGGATAGCTGTTTACTGCGAGGTTAAGAACGATAAAATCCTGCCGATTGCCACAGAAGGGCTGGGTATAGGCAGTAAGCTGGCTAAAGAACTGGGGCAGGAGCTATCGGCGGTGCTGGTCGGCAGCAACGTAAGCAGTCTGGCCCGGCAAGCTATCACCTGCGGCGCCGACAGGGTCTACGTGGTGGACGACCCGCTGCTCAAAGACTACCAGACGGATGCTTACGTCAGCGTCATGGAGAAAGTAATAAACCAGGCCAAACCCCAGGTCCTTATTATGGGGCAGACCGATTCCGGGCGAGACCTGGCTCCGAGACTGGCTTTCCGACTGAGGGTTGCGGTTACCATGGACTGCACCGACCTGGCTATCGACCCCCAATCGAAGCGCCTGCTGCAGACCAAGCCCGTTTACGGCGGCAACGCCCTGGCCGTCCTCACCAGCGATACCGACCCCCAGATGGTTACGATACGCACCAAAGCTATGACCGCCCTCGAACCGGACGCCTCGAGGAAGGGAGAAATTACTAATATCGCCGCAGGCCTGCAGGCATCCGATATCAGGACGAAGATTCTGGACAGGGTGGTCGAAGAGGTCGCCGGTATCAAAATCGAAGATGCCGAGGTGGTGGTCGCCGGGGGTAGAGGCATCGGCAGCGCCGAAGGATTCAAACAGCTTGAGGAACTGGCGAAACTGCTCAAGGGAGCGGTGGGCGCCAGCCGTCCGCCCTGCGACAATAGCTGGGTACCGGATACCATACAGGTAGGGCTCACCGGCAAGATAATTGCCCCGGAACTATATATCGCCATAGCTATATCCGGCTCAAGTCAACATATGAGCGGGTGTTCCGGCTCCAAGACCATTATAGCGATTAATAAAGACGCCGAGGCCAACATATTCCGCCAGGCCCGCTTCGGCGTGGTGGGAGACTGGAAAAAGGTGCTCCCGGCTTTCACAGAAAAAGTCAGGGAGCTTCTGGCATCCTGAGAAGACACTTCTGCCGACTGCGACAGTTATAGCTGTCTTGAACGTAAAGCTATTTTTTGTTATAATACGTGGTTGTATTAATATCGATTCTGTAAAAATTTGTTTTTGTGAGGTGGCAAAGCGATGAAAACGGCGAGAATTATCTCTATTCTTCTTCTCTTTGTAATGACACTATCGGCTTTATATTTACCGGCGGTTGTTCTGGCCCAGGACGGTGAACAGCCTGCTTCGGATAATGCTACTCCGATACCCGTACTTATATCCGAGGAGCCTCCTCAGATAGAGCCTATCGCTGCAGAAGAGGAGGAGGTGAAAGATAAGATTGCCCTGACTTCGGAATATCCCAAGATAGAGGCTATTGCCACGGGCATTTTTGAATATAATATAAAGCTCGAATACAATGGGCAAGCAGACCGACTTTTCGACCTGAATACCACCGTTCCGGCCGGTTGGAGTGCCTATATAAGCCCTCAATATGAGTCGATAAGGATACCGTCAGTTGCCATGACATCCGGCGGTTATATGGCCACCACGAAAAACGTAAAGATGACTGTTAACCCTCCAACCTGGCCAATAGCCGACCCCGGCGAATATAAGATAACCCTGGAAGCAGTCTCCGATGATGTTATCAGCAAAATCGAACTCACTGCAAAAATTACCGCCAAGTACGTCCTGAACGCCGTTCCGGCAAACCAGTTCTATAATACCAAAGCCAAGGCCGGCCAGGATAACACTTTCTCCTTACAGGTTACCAACGTAGGCACGGCCACCATCGATAATATCACCTTTTCTTCCGATAAGCCCGAAGGATGGGAAATAACCTTCAAACCGGAGAAGATAGACCTTCTGGAGATATTCGACCCCAAGACGGTCGATGTCAATATCAAACCGCCGCCGAAGACAGTGTCCGGGGACTACATGGTCAGCCTGTGGATATCCGGGAAACAGGCTTCAGCCGATAAGATAGCCGTCAGGGTTACCGTGGAAACACCTACTATCTGGGGGTGGGTAGGCGTGGCTATCATAGTGATTGTGGTTGCCGGATTAATTGTCATCTTTATGCGGTTTGGTCGGCGATAGTAAATGACTGATAAATTAGCCATAGAAACAAAGGACCTGACCAAGAACTACGGCAAGGTTACGGTGGTTGACCACCTCAATTTCCATGTCAGGGAGAACGAGGTGTTCGGCCTGCTGGGGCCCAACGGCGCCGGAAAGACAACCACCATCCTTATGCTGCTGGGACTGACCGAACCTGCATCGGGCACGGTGCGCGTATGCGACTATAATCCGACCCGGGAACCTCTAAAGGTCAAGCGAATCGTCGGCTATCTCCCCGAAGAGGTCGGCTTCTATGATAACCTCACCGCCAGGGAGAACCTGAGATTCATTGCCGACCTGAACAATATCAGCCTCCCGGAGACCGAGCGCCGCATCGACGAGGTGCTGGAAATTGTAGGCCTGACCGAAGAGAGGGACATGGTCACGGGCAAGTTTTCCCGCGGCATGAGACAGCGCCTGGGCATCGCCGACGTGCTTATCAAACAGCCGAAACTGATTATCCTCGACGAACCTACCTCCGGTCTGGACCCCAGGGGTATCAACCAGCTACTCGATATCATCGCCAATTTGCCCAAGATAGGGACTACCGTTCTGCTGTCCTCGCACCAGCTTTACCAGGTGCAGAGGGTATGTCATAACGTCGGCATTCTGTCCAAGGGCAAGATGGTAATCGAAGGGGCTATCGACGAACTCGGCAGGAAAGCGCTGGCGGGCGGCCGTTTTCTTATAGAAGTCGAAACAGCCGAACCCAGGGCGGAACTGGTAGATATCATCAAGAAAATCAAGGGCGTTGAGAAAGTAGAAGCCGAAGGCAAGATACTTAAAATCAGCACCGACTCCGATTTACGGTCGCAAATATCCAGGGCGGTGGTGGATAATGACGCCTTGCTGGTGCAAATGAAGGCACACGAGTTCTCGCTTGACGATATATACATGAAGTATTTCAAGGAAAGTCAGGATTGACATAATGTTAGCAATCGTACGCAAAGAACTGGCCGACTACTTCAACAGTATCCGATTTTTAGTCCTGTTCCTGCTGGTACTGGTGGCCAGTGCCTTCGGCCTCTTCGCGGCCCAGCAGGGTATCCGCGCGGTCCTGGACCAGAGCGGGGCGGTTACCAACAGCGGCTTCGTTTTCCTGGCGCTGTTTACTTCTTCTTTTCAGAATATACCATCGCTGACTTTTTCCATCAGCCTTATTATACCGATTGTAGGTATAGCCCTGGGCTTTGACGCCGTCAACAGCGAGCGTTCCGGCGGCACGTTGAGTCGTCTCCTGGCCCAGCCCGTCTACCGGGACAGCGTCATCAACGGAAAGTTCCTGGCAGGCATCATCACCATGACCATCATGGTAGGCACGACCCTGTTGCTGGTGGCCGGTTACGGACTGAGAATGATCGGCGTGCCGCCCACTGCCGAGGAAATAATCAGGCTTTTCCTTTACGTGGTCCTTACCATCGTCTACGGCGCCTTCTGGATGGGGCTATCGGTGTTGTTCTCCGTGGTTTTCCGCAGGGCTGCCGGTTCTCTCCTGTTACCGATTGCTATTTTCCTTATATTATACTTTTTCTGGGTGATGCTGGGGCTGGGTCCGGCTATAGCCAATTCTATTGCGCCCATAGGCGAGGGCAGCACTCTGCAAGCGCAGATTCATAACGCCGAGCTGCAGCAGACGTTACTGCGGCTTTCGCCCAGTTACCTCTTCGAGGAGGCATACTACGTGCTTCTCATACCCGTGGCGAAAGGCCTGGGTATTATTACGGTGGCCCAGGCGATGTACATGGTGCCTAACCCCCTCAGTCTGAGCCAGAGTCTGCTGGCTATCTGGCCTCACCTCGTCGGCATGGTAAGCCTGAGCGCTATCTGCTTCGCCATAAGCTATATCATCTTCATGAAGCAGGAAATCAGGGCCACATAAAAAAGAATGTCATTGCGAGCCCCTCAACCCACAGGCGAAGTAATCTCAATCTATGTCTTGAGCCTGAATTGGGGATTGCTTCGGGCTTCGCCCTCGCAATGACAGTAGAGAAATCAGACTAGCTCTTCTCAGCTTTTTCCAACTGTTTCTGGGCGACTATCTTCTGTGTGATATTCGCCGGCACCTCTTCGTAGTGGTCGAACTCCATGCTATAGGTCGCCCGTCCCTGCGTCATCGACTTCAAATCGATAGCGTAACGCTGGACTTCGGCCATTGGCACGGTGGCTTCGATAATATTGTTGCCGCTCTCCGGGTTCATGCCGAGCACGCGGGCCCGCTTGGTATTGAGGTCGCCGATGATATCGCCGGTAA
Organism: Dehalococcoidales bacterium; assembly: GCA_035527575.1. Taxonomy (GTDB): domain Bacteria; phylum Chloroflexota; class Dehalococcoidia; order Dehalococcoidales; family RBG-16-60-22; genus JAFGPF01. The sequence goes on along the minus strand of DATLAD010000152.1, from coordinate 1,879 downwards.
GGTCGCTGGGCACGGTTACCTTGAGGTTCATGATGGGCTCCAGGAGAATCGGATGTCCTTCGGTTATTCCTTTTTTAAACGCTCCGGCGCCGGCGATTTTGAAACATATTTCGGAAGAGTCGACCGGGTGGAAGCTCCCGTCATAGAGGGTCGTCTTCACGCCGACCACCGGGAAGCCGGCCAGCCCGCCTTCCTGGTAAGCATCAACGACTCCCTTTTCCACAGCCGGGATATAGTTCTTGGGCACCGAACCGCCGACTATCCTTTCGGCGAATTCATTTTCGCCGCGCTCCGGTAACGGCTCCAGTTGCAGCAGAACATGCCCGTACTGCCCGTGACCGCCGGACTGCTTCCTATGCTTATACTCGGCTTTAGCCGTCGTTGTGATTGTCTCACGATACGGTACCTTGGGAATAGCCAACTCCACGTTTACGCCGAACTTGCGCTGCATTTTCTCCGCTGCCACGGAAAGGTGGGTATCGCCCATCCCGGAAATAATTGTCTCGGCGGTGCCCAGCTCGCGGTGCACCGTTAAAGTGGGGTCTTCCTCGGCCAGGCGGGACAAAGCCGTACCCATCTTGTCCACGTCGATTTTAGTCTTGGGATACACGGCCTCTCGGAAAACAGGCTTGGGGAAAACGATAGGCGTCAGCTTGACGGGTTTATCCTGCGCGCACAGGGTATCCCCGGTGTCGGTCACGTTCAATTTAGCTACTGCGCCGATATCACCGGCCCCGACCTGAGGTACCGGTTCCTGCGTCTTGCCTCTCATCATGAACAATTGGCCGACGCGCTCGGAGGCCTTCTGGTTGGCATTATATATCTGAGAGTTACTGCTGATAACGCCGTTATAGACGCGAAAGTAAGTCAGCTTGCCGACGTAGGGGTCGGCGGTGGTCTTGAATACAAGGGCGGCCAGCGGCGCGGTATCGCTCAGGTCTACGGAGGCACCACCGCTGACGGCTACCTTTTGTTCCTTGGGTAGAGGCAGGTAATCACATATGGCGTCCATCAGCCGGATAACGCCTATATTTTGTAACCCTGAACCGGCAAGTATCGGTACGATACGGCCGCTGACGACGGCCTGGCGTAAAGTTCTGGCAAGCTCTTCTGTGCTGATTTCTTCACCACCCAGGTATTTCTCGATGAGGGCATCGTCAATCTCGGCAATCGCTTCTATCAGCTTCTCCCGGTAAGAATCTGCCTGGGCTTTCAACGCTCCGGGCACATCCGTCTCTTTGGACTGGGTACCGATATATGCTTTCATGGACAGCAGGTCGACGACCCCCTCAAAGGCGGTATGGGCGCCGATAGCAATCTGCAACGGAATGCACCTGGAACCGAGTTTAGCTCTGATTTCTTCCACAATCTTAAAGAAGTCGGCGTTCTCCCGGTCCATCTTGTTGACAAAGACAAGGCGGGGCAACTTAGCTTCCTCGCAGTATCCCCAGACCATCTCCGTGCCGACCTCCACTCCCGAGGCGCCGCAAACGACGATGACGGCCCCCTCACTGACCCGCATACCTGCCCTGACTTCCCCGACGAAGTCGGTATAGCCCGGGGCATCGATAACATTAATCTTTTTATCGCGCCACTCGCAGGGGAGCAGGGACAGATTAATGCTGATTTTGCGTTTTATTTCATCGGGGTCATAGTCCGAGGTGGAAGACCCGTCATCAACCTTACCCAGTCGTCCGATGGCCCCGGCATTGAAGAGCATCGCCTCCGCCAGCGACGTTTTACCGGCGCCTCCGTGGGATAACAAAATAGTGTTGTGAATATTATCCAGTCCGTATTTTTGCATCGAATCACCCGCTATCTAAAATATCCGGTACTATTATACTCGTAGTCGACGGGACACGGCAAGCATGCGAAAGAG
>DATLAD010000151.1:0-8610 GCA_035527575.1 Dehalococcoidales bacterium | reverse complement strand
TTACGCTTTATCTTCAGACCGTTTATCCTGGTGGCGCGCACGGAGCGGGTAACCTCGATAGTCTTCACCGATGATAGAGCCTTTTCCATAATCTCGGCGTTGGCATTAAATTCCGCCTCGTAGTCGAACGCCAGTAGCGCCACAACACCCTGCGGTATCGTCCTGGTGGGTACTACCGCGATTTTTTTCTGAGTCAGGGACTGCACCTGGTTAGCGGTAGCTATGATATTTTTATTATTGGGCAGAATAATGACTTTATCGGATAACGTCGCTTCCACCACCTGTAAAATATCCTTGGTGCTGGGATTCATCGTCTGCCCTCCGGGCACTACGGCGGCTGCTCCCAGGCTGCCGAAGACATCGGACAGGCCGTCCCCCGAAGCTACCGCGATAACGGCCGTATCGATGGTGGGCATCCTCTCTTTCTGCATCTCCAGGAAGTCCTGATGCTGCTCGTCCATGTTCCGTATGCTCACCTGGTGCATGGTGCCCAGCCTGGCGGCGAACTGGAGGATATTGCCGGGCGTGAGTGTGTGGATGTGAATGCGCACCGCCGAGTCGTCGCCGACGACAATGAGGGACTCGCCCTTCTTTTCCAGCCTCTTTCTTATGGTCTCCGGCTCCAGTTCCTCTCCCTTCAGCAGGAACTCGGTACAGTAGCCGTACGGTACTTCGTCGACAGCCGCGGTCTGCGACGATGGAGCAACGTGGGGCAACTCGCTTACGATTATCTGCGGCTTGCGCAGGCGCATCAGTTCCGTCTCACCCCGGAGGTAGCGGAGAGCGCCTTCCAGAATCGTGTAAACGCCCTGCCCGCCTGCGTCAACTACCCCGGCGTCTTTCAGCACCTTGAGAAGCATGGGTGTATTGGCCACGGATTCGGCGGCGGTGTCCACGGTAGCCTCCAGGACCGATATGATATCTTCGTTACCGGCGTCAACCTGCGCCTGGGCGGCCGCCGCTGCGTCTTTAATAACAGTGAGCATGGTACCCTCGACCGGATTGCTCACCCCTTTGTAGGCAATCTGCGCCGACTGCTGTAAGGCCGCAGCCAGGTCGGCGGCGTTAAAAGAATCTTTATCTTCCAGGCCCTGCGCCAGACCGCGCCATATCTGGGAAAGGATAACGCCGCTGTTGCCGCGAGCTCCCATCAGGGCGCCCCTGGCCATGGCATGGGCTACGCCGGCGGCGCTGTGGTCGGGGGCCCGGAAGGCCTCCTCCATCGTCGAGCGCATGGTCAGCATCATGTTCGTTCCGGTGTCGCCGTCCGGCACCGGAAAAACGTTCAGCGCGTCAATATCGGCGGAACTCTTCTCCAACCAGGTGGTAGCCGCCGAGAACATATCCCTCAGGTCCTGCCCGGCTATAGAACTCATTTGGCTCATTTTACACCATCCTTGCCAGTTTACTCAGATTCACGTTCCCCACCAAGGATGCACTTCTTGCTAATCTTGATTCACTATGTTACTATGTATTAGTAATAAATGCAATAGCCTTTCCGATAATCAAAGGAGCCAGAAATTGAAGTGCGATTTATGCGGGAAAACACCGCTGTTCGGCCATAATGTCAGTCACTCCAAGCGCCATACCAACCGCCGCTGGACGCCTAATATCCATCCCGCTACCGTTTATATAAACGGTCAGGCAAAGAAGCTCAAACTGTGCACCAGGTGCCTGCGTACCCAGCATAAGGTCGCTAACGCTTAACACCCCCTGCCCTTAAAGGACATAACCCCCGCCATTACTCCCCTACTGCTTTACGTGCCCTGGCCAGCGCCTGCTTTACACGTCCTGGGGCCGTGCCGCCGACAACATCCCTGGCGGCAAGCGACGATTTAATACTGATTTTGCGGACATCCTCCCCGAACAGCGGCGAGAACTTTTTATACTCATTAATGCCGAGTTCGGCGAACGGTTTTCCTTTTTCCGCGGCGTAGCTTACCAGCCTGCCGACGATTTCATGCGCCGTGCGGAAGGGCTCGCCCTTCTTTACGAGGTAGTCGGCTAAATCCGTGGCCAGGATATAACCCCTTTCGACCGCCTTCGAGGTATTTTCCGCCTTGACTTTCAGCGTCCTCACCATACCTGCGAAGACTTCCAGCGTCGAGAGCAGCGTATCCACCGTGTCGAATAGTCCCTGCTTGTCTTCCTGCATGTCATGGTTATAGGCGAGGGGCAGTCCCTTCATCGTCGTCAGCAGGGCCAACAGGCTGCCGTAGACCCGCCCCGTTTTACCGCGGGCCAGCTCGGCCACGTCCGGGTTTTTCTTCTGGGGCATGATGCTGCTGCCGGTGGCGTAAGCATCGTCAAGCTCGATAAAGTCGAACTCCGCCGAAGACCACAGCACGATTTCCTCGGCGAGGCGGGAAAGGTGCATCATGCAGATGCTGGCGGCAGCCTCGTACTCAATCACGAAATCGCGGTCGGAAACAGCGTCGAGGCTGTTCCGGCTAACTTCGGTGAAGCCAAGCTCTTTGGCTACAAATTCCCGGTCAACGTCATAGGCGACCCCCGCCAGCGCCCCGCTGCCCAGGGGCAGGACATCGACCCTTTTCAGGCAATCGTTAAAACGGCCTGTATCGCGCTGGAGCATCTCGAAGTAGGCCAGGAGATGATGCGGCAGCAGCACCGGCTGAGCTACCTGCAGATGGGTATAGCCGGGCATAATTACGTCTTTATTGGCTTCGGCAAGGTCGAGCAGCGCCCGCTGTAACTCTTTTATTCCGCTTAGAGTATCGGCGATTGCTTCTTTAGTGAAGAGCCGCGTATCCAGGGCTACCTGGTCGTTGCGGGAGCGGGCGGTATGCAGTTTTCGTCCAACTTCTCCAACTTTCTCGATGAGGCGGGATTCAATCGCCATGTGGATATCTTCCATCTCCGCCTTGAACTCGAACTTGCCCTGCTCTATCTCTTTTTGGATATCTTTCAGCCCGTCGATGATTTTCCCGGCATCTTCATCAGAGATTATGCCCTGTTTGGCGAGCATTTTAGCGTGGGCGATGCTGCCGGCGATGTCCTGCCGGTATAATCGATGGTCGAAGGGGAGCGAGGCGGTATATTGCGCTGCCAGCTTATCCGCCGGCTTGCTGAATCTACCCCTGATATGGCTCATCTCAATCTTCCTCAGTTTCGGCGGGCCCTATGATGCTTAAAGGCCCCTCCTTATCCCCCAGTAGCTGTATCTGGGCTTGAGTCCTGACCGGCAGCCCCCAGAGATGTATAAAACCTTCGGCGGCTTTCTGGTTGAACTTGTCGCCCTTATCATAGGTAGCCAGCGCCAGGTTGTAAAGCGACCACGGCGACTTCCGCCCGACAACCGTGCAAGCCCCTTTGAAAAGTTTCACTCTGACGGTACCGGTCACGTAGCGCTGGGAACTTAGTATATAGGCAGATAAGTCTCGATTGAGTTGACTGAACCACAGGCCATTATAGATGAGGTCGGCGATTTCCACAGCCACCTTCTGCTTGAAGCGCAGCTGGTCTTTGGACATGGTCATGGCTTCCAGCGCCTGGTGGGCTTGAATCAGGACGACGGCCGCCGGCGCCTCATAAATCTCCCGCGACTTTATGCCGACGACGCGGTTCTCGATGTGGTCGATTCTGCCCACGCCGTGCCGTCCGGCAATATCGTTCATCTTTTGAATCAGGTCGAGCCCGTCCATTTCCTTCCCGTCGAGCGTCACCGGGATACCCTTCTCGAACCCGATTTCTATATACTGCGGCTTGTCCGGGGCTTCCGCCGGAGACCTGGTCCACTTGTAGGCGTCGGCCGGAGGCTCGGCCCAGGGGTCTTCCAGGGCGCCGCACTCGATAGCCCTGCCCCATATACACTCGTCGATGGAATACGGGCTCCTGGCGGTGACGGGAAGCGGTATGCCGTGCTTCCGGGCATAAGTGATTGTCTCGTCGCGCGTCATCCCCCACTCGCGGGCGGGCGCTAAAATCTTCATGTCCGGGGCCAGGGCGTTGATGCCGACCTCGAACCTTACCTGGTCGTTTCCCTTGCCGGTGCAACCGTGGGCGATGGCCATCGCCCCTTCCGCCACCGCCGTGTCCACCAGCAGCTTGGCCATGAGCGGTCGGGACAGGGCTGTCGCCAGGGGATATTGACCCTCGTAGAGGGCGTTAGCCTGCAGGGCCGGGAAAAGAAAATATTTCACCAATAGCTCTTTGCCGTCTATGACAAGCGCCTTGATGGCACCGATTTTGAGCGCTTTCTGTCGGACCGCCGTGAAATCCTTTTCATTGCCGACATCTATGGTCACGGCGATAACGTCCAGGTTATATTTCTCGTGCAGCCATTTAATGGCTACCGAGGTGTCCACACCGCCGCTGTAAGCCAGTACAACTTTGTCCGTCACTCCATCCCTCCATCAACAGGAGCCGTCACTCTTTTTTCCCGAAATTCTTATCCAGAAAACCGACGACCTCGGAACAGACGCCGGGGTACTGCCACGAGTAGTCATGCCCCGGTGCCTTCAACCAGCTCAAAATACTACCCGGATTATCGTCCGGCGAAGTCAGGCCGAACCAGCCCTTGACGGTGGCCCAGACCATGGCAGGGACATTGCCGTAGCTGAAAGTATCGATGCCTCTTCCGTTGCTGTTCATCAGCAATGTCCTGTCCAGTTCCGTGGGCTTATGCCAGAAAGGCGTGCCCGTCTGGATACTGTAGACCTGGGGTTTGTCTTTTAATATACGCATGGTTTTATCGGAAATTACCGTGCCGGTGCTCTCACCGGCGACAATCACCCTCAGTTTGGGAAGATGGTCAGTGAGAAATTCAACCCGCCAGGCCAGGTCTTGAGCCTTGTGCGGATAACGGGTAGCCGCTTCGTAAAACTCCTTGAGGCATCCGGTTATTCCGCCGCCGGTCCGCCGGTAGTTCAATACCAGCGAGTTATACCCCAGAATCTCCAGCTGCGATTTAATGCCGTCGAGGATACTGTCCCAGCCGGGCGTTTCATTCGTTAAATTCCACCCCCAGCCACCCGAATTGAAGACAATGACAACATCCAGGTCTTTGACTTCCGTATACATAGACACCAGCTGGTCGACGAAATTCTGAATGTTTTCCTGGCCTTTCCCTATCAACTCGCTGGCCAGGTCAACAGCATCATCGATGACGGTTTGCGGCACGGACGAGTAATCACATTCGGATAAGGGTGGTCCCTGCATCCCAATGTCTTTAGCCATTCCAACCTCTGAATTAAATATTGTCAGCCAAACAATAGCAATCAGGGGAACTGCCACCAGTATCACTACAATCCCCAGGTTGCCGATTTTTTTTAACATCGCCGTATCTTCGATTTCATTCTAGCAATATTTACCTAACAATTCCAGAGAGAGCTTTATCCAGTATGCCGATGGCCCGGTCGACCTCCTTGCTGCCGATAATCAGCGGCGGTACCAGGCGTATGGCATTGGGTTTAACTTTATTGACCAGAAGACCTTTTTCAAGGCAGGCCATCAATACATCCTGAGCGATATCGCTGTTAAACTCCATAGCTACCAGGAACCCGCGCCCCCGCACCTCGGTAATGAAGGAGTGCTTTTTCTTTAACTCCTCCAGCCCCTCCATGAGGTACTGACCCACTTTCTTCACATTGCCGGCGATATCGTTATCAATGACGTATTTCAGCACGGCGCAGGCGGCGGCGCTGGTAACCGGGTTGCCGCCGAAGGTAGAGTTATGGTCTCCCGGCGCGAAAACGGCGGCTTTTTCCTTGGCCAGCAACGCCCCGATGGGTATGCCGCCGCCCAACCCCTTGGCTAATGTCATGATATCGGGTTCGACGCCGTAAAGCTCGTATCCCCAGAGCGCCCCGAGGCGCCCTACCCCCGTCTGAATTTCGTCCAGTATCAGCAAAATGCCCTTGCGGTCGCACCACTCTCTCACCTTTTTCAGGTAATCGTCGTCGGGGACGTTGACGCCCCCCTCTCCCTGTACCGGCTCCAGCATCACGGCGCACGTCTTTTCCGTGGTGGCCGACTTTATCGCTTCGATATCGTTATTGGCCACGTTGATAAACCCGACCGGCAACGGGACGTACGGTTTATGCATGCTAGGGTACCCGCTGGCCGCCGTCAGGGCTAAGGAACGTCCGTGGAAGGATTGCATGGTCGTGATGACCTCGTAGGCGCCTTTCAGCTTGATATGTCCGTAGCGTCGGGCCAGCTTGACGGCGCCCTCGTTGGCCTCCAGGCCGCTGTTGCAGATAAACACCCTGTCCAGGCAGCTGTTTTCCACCAGCAGCTGTGCCAGCTGAATCTGGGGAACGGTATAGTACCAGTTCGACGTCTGAAGGAGAGTGCGCGCCTGCTCGGCGAGAGCCTCGGCAATCACCGGGTGGCAGTGCCCCAGGCAGTTGACCGCCAGCCCGCAGACAAAGTCCAGGTACTCTTTGCCTTTATCGTCCCAGACCCGCGCCCCTTCTCCCCTCATCAGGGTCACCGGGACCCGCACGATGGTCTGCATATAGTATTTACTTTCCAGTTCCGGCCAGTTAACCATTCTTTTACCTTCTCTTTAATGAGGTTATCTACCTCACCCCCTGTGTCCCCCCTCTCATTCAAAGGAGAGGGGGAGGATTTTTGGGAAGAGGGGCTTCGCCCCTATGAGACACCCCTTTTTATTTGTATATCGTTGTGCCGCCGTCCTGTCCGTCGAATTCTTTCAACAGGGCGTGCGACTTCCTTCCATCTATTATACGGCTAATCGAGCCTGCATTCAAAGCCCGGAGGCAGGCGTTGACCTTGGGAATCATCCCCCCGGAAATCACCCCCTCCGCCACCATGGCCTCCGCCTCGGCCGCGGACAGCCTGGATAACACGGCTCCGGAGGCACCGGTAATTCCGGCCACGTCGGTTAAAAATACGAGCCTTGCCGCTCCGAGAGCCACCGCCAGGTCGCCGGCAATGGGGTCGCCGTTAACGTTAACTATCGCCGGGGCATCGCCGGGCCTTTCAACCGAATACAGGCTGATGGGAGAGACAACAGGGATAAAGCCCGACTCAAGCAGCGCCTCCAGTACGGCCGTATTCACTTTCACCACCTCGCCCACGTATCCCATTTCTTTGCTTTTCATCTTGCTTTCCATCAGAGCGCCGTCGACGCCGCTGATGCCGACCGCCTTCCCGCCTTTAACGTTAATCAGTGCCGTGATTTCCTTGTTGACCAGTCCCGCCAGCACTGCGGTCGCCACTTCCAGCGTCGGTAAATCGGTGACGCGCTCACCGCGGACGAACTTCGTGGCGACTCCCTGACGCTTGAGCCAGTCGGTGACGTTGCTCCCGCCCCCGTGTACGACCACCAGAGCTTTGCCCTTTTTCTGGAGGGTCACGATATCCTCGATGGTCGTGTCCCGGCTCCCGAAGGTGGAACCGCCTATTTTAATGACCGTGATATCTTTCATTTAATGCCAACCATAACACTACGTCGTGTAGTCGCTGTTAATAGTTACATATTCCTCGGAAAGGTCGCAACCCCAGGCCGTGGCCCCGGCGCTGCCTGTATTCAGATTCAAATCTATAATCACTTCATTACCGCCCAGGTGTTTCACCACTTTCTCCCTGTCGTAAGGGACTGGAGCTCCACCCCTGACCAGACAAATACCGCCTATCTCAAGATAGAGTTTATTCTCCTCCAGCTCCGCGCCGCTCCGGCCGGCCGCCGCTATCACCCTGCCCCAGTTGGGGTCGCAGCCGTGCACCGCCGCCTTCACCAGCGACGAACTGACAATCGTCCGCGCTGCCAGTCGGGCATCTGCCAGGCTGGCCGCACCGCTGACGTTAACCTCGATTAGCCTGGTAGCCCCTTCGCCGTCGCGGGCAATCGCTTTAGCCAGATAGATACAGACCTTATTCAGCGCCTGCTGAAATATATCAGCCTGCCGGCTGCTGCGGACGACCGGCTTTCCTCCGGCCTTTCCGCTGGCCATGATAAGCACCATGTCGTTGGTGCTGTTGTCCCCATCGATGGAGACCATGTTAAAGGAGATATCCACGGCTTCTTTCAAAGCCGCCCCGAGATAATCAGCATCGACGCCGGCATCAGTAGTTAAAAAACAGAGCATGGTAGCCAGGTCAGGATGAATCATCCCCGAACCCTTCGCCATCCCCCCGATGATAAAACCGCCCGCCTTGACGGCCACCTCTTTGGGGACGGTGTCCGTGGTCATTATCGCCCTGGCTAAATCATGACCGCCGTCGGCGGTAAGCTTCACTTTCTGTACGCCGGCCCTGATACGCTCCATCGGCAGCAGCGCGCCGATGACGCCGGTGCTCGCTACCAGGACATCATCCGCCGTCACACCAACGTGTTCGGCGGCCAGTTCCGTCATCTCCATGGCATCCTTCATGCCCTGCCCGCCGGTACAGGAATTGGCGCAACCGCTGTTCATCACCACGGCCCTGGCCTTGCCATACTGCAATCGCTGCCGTGAAAGGATAACCGGCGCCGCCTTGACCTTATTGGTGCTGAAAACGGCCGCCGCCGTGCACGGCACTTCGGAAAAGAGTATACCGAGGTCGAGGCGGTTCTTATATTTAATGCCGGCGCCTGTGGCACCGGCCAGAAAACCTTTGGGAGAGGTAACCCCGCCGGAAGGA
>DATLAD010000150.1:0-5013 GCA_035527575.1 Dehalococcoidales bacterium | reverse complement strand
CGGCGCTATCGGCCTCGTCTTTTTCCTGATAGTGTATATTATCAACCCCAGGGGCATGGGCATGGGCGACGTCAAGCTGGCCGGCCTGATAGGCCTCGTTACCGGCTTGCCTCTCGCCATCGTCGCCCTGTTCACAGGGATATTTCTCGGCGGTCTGGTGGCGGTTGTGCTCCTGTTACTGGGGCGAAAGGGGAGGAAAGACGTGATTCCCTACGGCACTTTCCTGGGTATTGGCCCTATCGTAGCCCTGTTATGGGGAAATGACATCTTCAACTGGTACCTGGGCCTCTTCTAACCTCCGTCAGAACGGCGGCATATTTATTAATAATTCATTGCGAAAATGTTGACAGTGCGCCTGCACGGCAGTACAATAGTCCTGTATGAATATAGGACTAAACGGTAAACAGGCTCTGGGTAGCGAGACCGGGCAACGGGCAACCGTAGGCCGGCGGCGTTCCAACATCCAGATAATCGCCGATATGCTGAGAGTCGGCGAAAACGGCGCCGGCAAGACGGAAATAATGTACACCGCCAACATGAGCTACAGCCAGATACAGAAGTACCTTGATTACCTGGTGAATCAGGGTTTTATTAATAAAGTAAACATGGACAATACCATGGTCGCTTACCAGGTAACGGACAGCGGCCTCAAACTGCTCAAAGCCATCGATACACTGATGGAAATGCTGGAATCCGCCAACAGCGAAAGCTGATAACATATCAGGTCAATTTACTCCTTGAAATAGCCCGGGGATACGTTGAGTCTCCGGGTTAATTTTTACAGTATCATCCCCTTACCCCTGCGGTTTAATGAAACCTTAAGCAAAAATTTATGAATAATTTATTACTTTTATATTTTAATTTATGACACGGTGATACACTGACAATGATAATAAAAGAAATAACCCCCGACATATCGGGGGTGCCGATGAGGTTGCAAGACATCAATGAAAAGAACCCTGTTGCTGGATGAAGACGATTTAATCATGGTGGTTAAAGAGGACGTCGTCAAGCGGATAGACGAAAACCGCGGCGAGTTGAACCGCACGGAGTTCGTCAACTATCTCATTCAGTGCCAGCTAAAAAAAGAAGAGCATAATCAGACAGAATACATACCCAGAGAAGAGTTCCAAACTTTCACCCACCAGATGATAGGACTCCTCAACAATTTCCTCCAGTTCTTCGTCAGTTACGGCATGGCCATGGGCCGGGGACAGGCAGACACGGATATCCAGGCGCTAAACCAGCAACTGGAATCGTTCAATAATGCTGACGAAGAAACACAAAAGTCGTAGTCCGGTCTTTTAGACCAACTATCCTCAGAGTCGCGCCTCCCCATTAAAATCCCCCATGGTAGAACTATGTTCTAGAACATAATCACTTCCCAAGCTAACCGTTATAGCATACGCTTTTTCTGTAGCTACTATTCGTTCAGAATAACGGGAATGCTTGAGAGGTGTAATGTGCCGAAAGCTATAGAACTCCTGCGCCAGGGCAGAAATGAAGAGCTGTGGCAGATGTGCTGCGGCTTTCTCAGTCTTAATATCAATGACTTCATGGATATCCAGGAACGCCTCCTGCTTCAGCAACTGGAGCTACTCGGCAAATGCCCCCTCGGCGAAAAAATCATGCGGGGGGCTCGGCCGAAGACAGTCGAAGAATTCAGACGGGTTGTGCCGTTAACCACTTACAAAGACTACTGCCCCGAGCTCCTTGAGAAAAACGAGGAAGTATTGCCGGCCAAGCCGTCCCAATGGGTGCACACTTCCGGTAAGTCCGGGGAGTACCCGTGCAAATGGGTCCCGCTGACGCCTGAATTTTCCCGAGAAATGAGCGTCATCTCCTACGGGGTAGGTATTTTCTCCTCCTGCAAGGACTGGGGAGACCTCTCCCAGGCATCCGACTGTCCCAGGATAGTATACGCCGTGGCGCCGAGGCCATATATGTCGGGTGCTATGGCTCAAATGCTGGAACTGCAAACTCCATCGAAGTACATGCCCCCGCTGGAAGAAGCGGAAGGCCTGTCTTTTGAAGAAAGGATAAAGCAGGGTTTCAAGCAAGCCCTATCCGAGGGATTCGATTACTTTTTCGGTCTGTCTCTGGTTCTTGTTTCGGCCGGTAACAGGTTCAGTCAATCTTCAAGCAAATCCGCCGTTCTACCACTGCTTTTAAAACCAAGAGCCATGCTTCGCCTGATTAAAGGCATGGTCAAGAGCAAACTCGCCAGGCGACCTCTGCTACCCAGGGACCTGTGGTCTATCAAGGGAATCATGAGCGGCGGCCTCGACAGCTGGGTTTACAAGGATAAGATAAAGGAGCTCTGGGGCAGGTATCCCCTGGATGTATATGCCGCTACCGAATGCGGCATCCTGGCTACCCAGACATGGGATTACGGCAGCATGACCTTTGTCCCCAATCTCAACTTCCTGGAATTCGTACCGGATGATGAACACCTCAAATGGCAGATGGACCGCAGTTACCAGCCTAAGACGCTATTGCTCGATGAACTGGAGGAAGGTAAAGAGTACGAAATTGTAGTTACAAACTTCCACGGCGGAGTCATGGTGAGATACAGGATCGGCGATATGGTCAGGATAACTTCATTACGGAACGAGAAACTGGGTATCGAGATTCCGCAGATGGCTTTCTCCAGGCGGGCCGACGACATCATTGATTTCGGTGTCACACGTCTTACAGAAAAAGTTATCTGGCAGGCAATCGAGAACTCAGGCATACCTTACGAGGACTGGATAGCGCGCAAGGAGACGGGAGAAAACATGGCCTTGCACATCTTTATTGAACTCAAAGACGGCAGCCAGGCCACCGAGGCGGACGTGGCTAATGCGGTGTATAAGAAAATCATAGAAACGGATGAAAAAGTAAGTGAAGCAGCTGAAATCCGCGGTGACTTTACGAACTTTATCGATTTTAAAATAGATGTCACCCTGCTGCCCGGCGGAACTTTCGCCAGCTACATAGAACAGAAGCGGGCCGAAGGTGCTGATCTGGCTCATTTAAAGCCACCTCACATTAATCCCTCCGAGGAGACACTTACACTCCTGGTAACCAAGCCGGAAAAGGCCAGGGCAGCGTCTGAAGCGGAGACTGAAACCGAAAAAGTAACAGCATAATTGCCTCCAGATTTCATAGTACTTTAGTCTCCCTTACCTTGGTTTGCCTACTTTAGTTACCTATTGACAGCTAATACATTTGCGGCGATAATTCCCAGTATATGAATGTATATTCTCTATTTCCTTTAATAGCCATAATAGCTTATATACCTCTGCTGCTCACTGTTGCTAACAGCCGGCCATGGCAGAGACGCCATACTTTGTTCGTCCTGTTCCTCGTACCCGCCATGATGTGGAGCCTGGCCGATTATCTATGGCGGAGTAATAGTCTCTCTCAACACAGCATGTTACTGGGCCAGTTCACCATAGTATTGTTCTGTGTTATGGCGATTCAATTCCACTGCTTTGTTTCTTCTTTCTATGCTCCGGGTCAAGGACGCTGGTTGCCGTTTGCTTACAGTTCACTGGGAGTGATTATCATCCTGGTGATACTTGGTTATATACCGGAAGACATAATAGTCAACGGCGAGACGCTTTATCCCGTTTACGGCAAGGGAGTGGTTTTTATTGGATTACCTCTATGTATTCTCCTGGTCAGGGGCGTATATGTATTAACAAAACGGTTAAAGACCCTGGACAATCCAGTGATTTATAATCAAATCATTTCTCTGTTGATAGGTCTTGGTAGTCTTACCGTCTTTACTTTCGCGGCTATTCTCCCGTTCGGCAGAGAATTCCCGATAAGCCATATCGGCAATATCGTCAATGCCTTCATTCTCAGTCATGCGGTTATCAGGCACCGGCTGGTCGATATCAGGCTTGTTTTGCGGCAGGGTACGGCCTGGCTAGGCCTGGGTATTGTCGGTATAGTCAGCTTCTGGCTTCTGCTCGTCGTGCTCCACAGCTTTTTCAATTTCGAGCTGGACCTGATAGCTTCATTCGTGGCCGCTATAGTGGCGTTTGTCGTCTCCGTCTTTATCTATAAAGTGCGCGGATATTTCTTTGAGTTTATGAGCCGGGCATTCCAGGGTTCAAGCTATGGCTACCATAAGAAGCTTAATGAATTCACCAATAAAATACACAACGTTTTCAGCCTGAAGGAGCAGGGAGGCGAACTACTGTCACTGCTCATTAAAGCGATTAACATCAAACAGGCGTGCCTGCTTTTCCCTGAAGCCGGCAGCGAGGATTTCATTACCCAGTTTGTCGAGCCCAAAGAAAAAGAAAGTCCTTTAGCCAATCTCAGGCTAAGGGCAGGAAATCCTATTATCAGATATCTGGAAAGAGAGCAAAATCCCCTGTCCAGAGAGAACCTTACCATACTTCCCGCCTTCCTGGGTCTATGGCCGCAGGAAAAAGAAGAGATAAACTCAAAAGAGATAGAGACGTTCATGCCGCTGATAAGTCGCGACAGGTTGATAGCTATTCTGGTAATGGGTAAAAAGCAGTCCGGACGGTATTCTCTCGAGGACTTCAACATAATAGAGGAGGCTACCAGCCGGGTTGCGGTGAGTCTGGAGAAGGAATACCTCCGCGAGCAACTCCGGGAACGCGAGGAAGAGCTATCGGTAATCAACAATTCCAGTGCTATCCTGTCCTCAAGCCTGGATATTCAGGAAATATTCGGCAGCTTTATTGAAGAGCTGAAGAAGGTGATTGACGTCAACTGGGCATCGATTGTGCTTATCGAAGAATCCAACCTTCGCTGTGTGGCGTTATCCTCCCCCGAGAGTTCGACATACCAGGTGGGCGAGAGAATACCGATGGAAGGGACCGGCACGGGATGGGTGGTCACCCAGAAGAGGGCGTTCGTTGAGCCGGACCTGTCACAGGAAAGGTACTTCCGAACCGGGGAGGACTTTTATAAACAGGGATTGCGTACCATGGTCTACCTGCCGCTGATAGCCAAAGGCAGGGTCATCGGCAGTTTCATCGTGGCCAG